>JBFRWJ010000001.1:0-9788 GCA_051439525.1 Spirulina sp.
CTTCACGACGACTCAGAACAAGTTCAACGGGTTGCTTATCTCCTATTAAAAACACGCCAAGATTCTGAAGTCAATCGTGCTTTACGCGCTTATCTACCCTATCGCTTATTTACTTGCACGAAAACCCTTAAAACAGGCAACGGACTGACTTTAAATTCTACAGGAACCGCGATCGCTTATCAAAAAGGTAAAAATATTCGCGTCACGAACCTCGATCGCGAGGAAATTCTTTATACTATTCCCAAGTCTCCTCGCACGCGGGAAATGTACGCTCTCTGTCCCGATCCAAATACCCTCGTGCGCATTAAAAATAGCTTTCATAGCTCCAGTCCCGCCATCGAAATTTGGGAGCACGGCGAACTCAAATACAATCTTTACGGCCATCAATTGGATATTACCGCCATTGCGATCGATCCTCAAGGGAAAATGCTCGCTACGGGATGCGAAGATGGCAGCATCCGACTTTGGCAGATCTCGACAGGAAAAACACTGGGCACTTTTAGCACTCATTTAATTTTTGGCTCTCATACTTATAGTGTTTCTCACCTTTCTTTCAGCGTCGATAGTCAGACGTTAATCAGTACCGCCCGAGATGGAAGCATCAAACTCTGGGACTTGCGAACCCGCGATCGCCCCTACACCCTGAAAATCTTGTCCCCTCGAGCCCTCCTCAGTCCCGTCGGTCTCATCCTAGCCGCGATCGCCTGGCAAGGTAAAATTCAATTATGGGATCTCGATCTGGAAAAAAAGACCAATCATCTTCAATGTACCTTTGACAATCGCACCTATTCGACTTCTGCCCTTGCCTTTAGTCCTTACGGCAGACTGCTCGTGAGTGGGGCGCGGGATGGTACGATAACTTTCTGGGATGTGTATGGAAAGACTCAATTTCATCGACTCCAAGGACACGAAGGCGCGATCGATGCCCTCGTTCTTAATTCTAGCGGCGATCGCTTGCTCTCTACCGATAACGCCAAAACCGTCAAGATCTGGGAAGTGAGATAATAAACAGTCACCAGTCACCAGTCTTTTCAGTCACCAGTCACCAGTGAGGGAACAGGGAACGATCGACAAACAACAAATAACAAATAACAAAAAACTAATAACAAAGATTAAATTTCCCGTTCATTTTTGCCGAAAACTTCCCATGCCAAATCGACTAACCCATTTAAAATGGCAACAGCGACGGTAGCGCTGCCTTTACGCCCGCTAATGCGAATATTAGGGATCATGGTATCTTGCAAGCGTTCCTTCACCACATCCGTATCGACAAATCCAGCCGGAGTCGCGATCGCCAGAGCCGGTTTAATCTCTTCCGCTTCAATTAATTCTACCAATGCCGTGAGGGCCGTTTGCGCCCGACCGATGATAAAAATTGCCTCGGGATAGCGTTTTGCGAGGGTTTGCATCCCCCAAGCCACTTGCGATTTACTCTTTTGAGGGCGAGTAATCGTTTCCATACTACAATACACGGGATTGGCAAAAGTTTGCTGAATGACGGGAGCAATTCCCACCTGAACCATGGGAACATCAACAATAATGGTCGTTCTCGCTGCCAGTGCTGCTACCCCCGATTGTAAGGCTCCCTCAGAAAAGCCAATTAAAGATTTATACTCGAAATCAGCCGTCTCGTGAATGACTCGTCGGAGAATTTCGTATTCTGCGGGAGCAAAACCGTGTTCTCCGATCTCGCGATCGACGATCGCCAAGCTCTGAGCGTCTGTAGGATGCCATTCCATAACAATTCAAGGGTCAACAATCAATAGGTTGGGGAAATTTAGCGATCGCAGGCAGCATCGCAGTTCAATCAGCTAATCCCTTCAGTTTATCCTTCAGGGGGAAAAATCAATGAATGTTCTTCGCACAGCAATAGCAACCGCGATCGCGTTCACAATCGTCTTATTGGCAAAAACTGCGATCGCGCAAACCTATCGTGCCGGCGATTTTATCATTACCCTAGGAGAAAATAATCCCGAAACCGGCAGAACCTATCGAGGGTGCGACTCTCGAGGGCATTGTATCGTGCTGTATTACGGAACCTCATGGCGGAATGGCAACCGTCGCGGCATCACTTGGGAAAATGGCGATTATTTTTATGTCGTATCTTGGCAAGAGGGCGATCGCCATACTTCCATGTATCTAACGGTTTTTCAGGGGAAGAAACAACTCCTTCGCGAATCCCTTCATCCTCTGCGATCGCCCGAGTCAAGGTAATTTTTAATCGAGACCCCTTGAGTCTCCGATTTTTTTAACATCCACCTCAATTGCTTCGACATCAATGGTTCCAGGAGGGGTAATGCGGACAAATTTTCCTTTTTCCACTTGAAGCGGTTCGTTACAGTTGGGACAATTCAGATCGAGACCATTAAAAGCGGTAAAGGAATAATGACACACCGGACATTCATCTTGCACGACATTGCGACCCACCCACCACCGCAAGGCAAAAAAGGCTATGAAGAGAGCGATAAAAGGTAAACTAATGAGAATAAAGATCCAATTGAGTACCCAACCCAATCCCAAGGAGCTTACAAGAATGATAAAGGCTAAAACAGTTAGCCAACAGCCGACTCCAGATAAATTAATTTGCGCGAGTCGGGAAAAATTTTGATTCATGGTTTTCGATCTCCTTGGCTTTTGCCTTTTCTGCTTCCTCTAATCATTATGGTAATTGTTTGAACACCAGTTTTTCTTCATTGAACAGCAAACTATGCGCGTTGCCATTTTCAGTACCAAACCCTACGATCGCGAGTTTTTTGAAATCGCTAACCGCGAGAAACAGCACGAACTCACTTTTCTGGAAGCCGCCCTCACTCGAGAAACCGCCCCTCTCGCACGAGGGTTTCCGGCAGTTTGCGTCTTTGTTAACGATAAACTAGATGCAGCCACCCTGCTCACCCTCTCGGAAGGAGAAACTCGCTTGATTGCCCTGCGCTGTGCGGGATATAACAATGTCGATCTCGCCATTGCGAAAAGTTTGGGCTTTACCGTAACGCGAGTGCCGGCCTATTCTCCCCATGCCGTTGCGGAACATACGATTAGTTTGATGCTCACTTTAAATCGCCGCATTTACCGCGCTTACAACCGCGTGAGAGAGGGGAATTTTGCCCTGACGGGGATGTTGGGCTTCGATATGCGCGATCGCGTGGCGGCGGTTATTGGGACGGGAAAAATCGGTGCCTTGGTTGCCAAACTCCTCCATGCTTTCGGCTGTCAGTTGGTGGGTTACGATGTTTATGAAAACCCCGATTGTCTTCCCTTGGGAATGGAATATCTCCCCCTCGAAGCAGCGATCGCCAAGGCCGATATTATTACCCTGCACTGTCCTCTCTTACCTTCTACCCATCACGTTATCAACGATCGCGCCATTGCTTGCATGAAAAAGGGAGTCATGCTGATTAACACCAGTCGGGGAGGCTTAATTGATACCCAAGCGGTCATTCGCGGCTTAAAATCCGAACAGATCGGTTATTTGGGCATTGATGTGTACGAGGAAGAAGACAAACTATTTTTTGAAGACTTATCCGATGTGGTGATTCAAGACGACGATTTCGGACGCTTGCTCACTTTTCCTAATGTCTTAATCACCGGACATCAAGCCTTTTTCACGCGAGAAGCGATGACGGAAATCGCTCGCACCACCCTCACCAACCTCAGCGATTTTGAAAGCGATCGCCCCTGTGCCAATAATCTCGATTTGGAAAAGTTGGCTGTTATCTCCTAAGAAAACTGAGATTTACTGACTTGTTTCTGACTTATTTCTGATTTGTGTCTGACTTGTGTCTGATTTGGACAGAATTGCGCGATCGCGATGCCTGAGAAAGCAGAAATGAGAGGAGTTGGGAGGGAGCGCGATGGCGTTGTCCTGAAATGGCAGCTTCATCAGCAATTTTAAAAGCGATCGCCCCGGTGTCAATAACCTCGATTTGGAAAAGTTGGCTGTTATCTCCTAAGAAAACTGAGATTTTCTGACTTGTTTCTGATTTGGGTCTGACTTGTTTCTGATTTGGGTGAAGTTGCGCGATCGCGATGCCTGAGAAAGCAGAAATGAGAGAGGTTGGGAATGAGAGAGGTTGGGAGGGAGCGCGATGGCATTTTCCTGAAATTTCAGAGACTGTTTATAAAATAAATATTAAGCCCGAACGAAGTCAGATACAAGTCAGGTAAAAGTCAGAAATAAGTCAGAAACAAGTCAGTTAATCTCAGTCTTTAACTCAGTCAACAATAGGATTTGCTAAAAGGGTAATGATTTAATCTTTTTGAGGGAGGAAATCGCAATGAAGAAATTCTTTTCAGGATTTTTTGGGGTCAGCTTAGCGACTTTAGGGATTTTGGTGGCTAGCCCTGCGAAAGCGGCTATACTCTTCAGTGAGACATTCGATACAGATACAGCAAATCTTGCAGATACCCTGTCAACTTACTCTGATTTCTCTTATACAGGTTCGGGTGATGCCTTTGTTCAAAATGGGCAGCTCCGCTTAACGACTTCTAATGCTCGTAACCGCAATTTCTTTTTCGATGCTCTGCCAGCCGTTACGGGAGATATTATTATTGAAGCTGATATCAGCAAAACTCCAGGGGGTAGTTCTTTTAATACAGGATTAGTTGTAGGTGATAATAACTTTGTTTTTCACCCTGGCCTCTTTAGAGGAGCATTTCGGATAGAAGGAAGCGGTGGTTTTAGTAATCAAAATATGGGATTTACCCCATCTGCATTTCCAGTCATGCACCATATGAAAATCGAAATTACGGGTAATTTGTTTGATATAACGATTACAGATGGATTGAATCCAGCCAATGTATATACGACAACTTTTAATGACCCAATCTATACCCCGGGGGATCGGATTGGGTTGACAGTTGAAGGTCGCACATTAACAAATGAGGCAGTATTTGATAATTTGGTTGTGCGTACTATTGATGATGTCCCCGAACCCAATACCCTTCTTAGTCTACTTACAGTAGGTGCAATCGCAACCCGTTCGATTTTCAAAAAGAGAGCAGCAAAAAACTGAGGGAATTTTTGAATTTTTACGGTCACCAGCGATCGCTATTTTTCAGCGTTATCAGTAAAGATAAACTACCTCACCCCGTAGGCGGGTGAGGTAGTTTATTGCTGAATTTTCGCGCAAAAATCACTCGTCAACGCCCAAGAGAAAAGGCGCATTCGGAAAATAAATCGCCCAAAGTTGGGGATCCGGTTGGCGCGCCCAAGTTTGGCGACTTACCCGCAAGCGGAGAATTGGAGCGATCGCGCCATTATTTTTACCCACCACGTCAACGGAAACAGAAGTAATTAAAATATCGCGATCGAAACTGCGTTGAGCCGCCGCCCGAGCTACCACTTCCGCCCGACGCAGAAGCACTTGAAAAGATTCTCCCGAGCGGAGATAGAGTTCGATGGTGGTTCTATCCGTATAAGCCCAAACCCGTTGGGGGGCGATCGCAGTACTGCCCAGGGCGAAACTTCCCCCCAAACTTAAAGAAAGACCGAGGGCAAAGACAATTTTGCGTAAGATAGAAAGCGATCGAGAAAGAATATTCATCAACACTATCAGAAAAATGGGTCTGAACCCCCGTGCTCGAGAAAGATGGCTGGACATTTTGCCAAAGTTAAAGAGCGCAAAGGGGAATCCTGACTCTAGAATATAATCTAGCTTCCTCGAGGTTAAAATCCAAAAAAGCAGAAATGTAGGGCAAATGGCAGACTATACCTCTATCGCAATCGGGATCGATCGCTACCAATTCATTCAACCCCTGAGTTGCGCTCAAGACGACGCTCGGGACATTCAACAACTTTTGCTTGAAGAAGCCGGGCTTCCCGCCGAGCAAGCTCTACTGATGACCGATAGCTCGGCGTGGCTCGGCGATCGCTCCACGCAACCGAGCAAAGAAAATCTTCTCTATTGGCTTGACAGTTGGCTCGACAAACAAACCACCTCGGTTTTGTGGTTTTTCTTTAGCGGTTATGGCGTGAGTTGGCAGGGCACCGACTATCTCCTGCCCATCGATGGCAACCCCGCCGATATTCCCAATACGGGCATTCCGGCACGAGAACTCTTTGAACATCTCAAACAAAAGGGATTCAAACGCATTCTCGCCTTATTAGACATCAACCGTTCCCCCGGGGTAATTGCCGGGGACCCCGTTGGGGCAGAAATTGCCCAATTTGCTCCGGAAATGGGCATTTCCCTCGTTCTTTCGAGTCAATTGGAGGAATCCTCCCACGAAGCCGTTGCGTTGGGTCATGGGATATTCTCCGCCGCTTTGTTAGAAGCCTTGCGCTATTTCGATCGGGAAATCGTTTTGGACGATTTGAGCCGTTATCTCCACGATCGCCTCCCGGAACTGAGCAAACACCATTGGCGACCGATTCAACATCCTTTAATTATCATTCCCAATGTTGAATGGGCTCAAGAACCTTTGTTACCCGAAGGGAAGATCCAACAACAAGGAGCAACCCTCGTGCCTCCCCCTTCTCCCCATGGGGAAAGCGAAGGAGAAGAAGAAACGGGAGAAGAAGCCGCGATCGCCGACAATGGCCAAGCTAATGTTTCCGAAGACATTCCCTCAGAAACCGTGAAAGTTCCGAGCTTGCCGGATTTACCCCCGGTCAAAACCCCCTCCGACAACAATGGGGAAGGTTTCCAGGATACCCATCCCGACAATATGCCACAAATTCCTCCCCCCGATACCGCGAAAAAACCGCCCAAGCGTAAGAATTTATCAATTTTGGCGGGAGTGGGGGCATTGTGCGTGCTGGTTTTAGGTCTAGCTTGGGCGATCGGACAACTGCAACAGCAACAGAAACCGACTCCACCGCAAACGGCTGTTTCCCCGACGGAATCTCCCGGGACGACAGAAAGTCCTGTTTCTGCCGCCCCGCAAAACGTTCCGGCTTCTACTCCCCCGCAAGATTCCTCGGAGTTCAACGGGGACACAGAAGAACCACCCTTAACGATAGAAGCCAGCCGTTCGATCCTAGCTCGGGCGAGAACCTACATTCAAACCAACCAAGCCTCGGGGTTCAGTCGTGCCATTGAAGAGGCACAAAAAATTCAATCGGGGGATCCGCTTTATGAGGAAGCTCAAGCGGATATTGCCCGATGGAGCGAAGTCATTTTAGATATTGCCCGAGGTCGCGTGGCAAAGGGGAATTTCGAGACGGCGATCGCGGCAGCGGCCTTAATCCCTCCCGAAATTGTCTCTACCCATGCCGAAGCCCAAAGAAGTATCGTTCTCTGGACGGAACAAAAAGGGCAACAACAGGTGAATCAGGAGGTGATTCGTTCGGCTCGGCGGATGATTCGCTTTACCCAAGCCTCGTCGTACAACAACGCCATTAACGAACTGAAAAAGATTCCCCAAGGTCAGCCCGGGTATTTACAAGCCCAGGATTTAACCGAGCGCTGGAGTCGGCAAATTTATTTGATTGCCAATTCTCGCGCCGCCCGAGGTCGCTATCAAGAGGCGATCGAATCGGCGCAATTAGTCCCCGAGGGAACTCCCAGTCATGAAGACGCGCAAAACGCGATCGCGCGCTGGCAAAAAGGAGAAAGATAAATGAAAGGATGAAGGATGAAGGATGAAATTTGCTCCCCTTCCCCTCTCCTCCTCTTCCCCTTTTCTCCTCTTGCTCTTTTCCCCAACTGGTGACTGGTGACTCTTCGGCAAGCTCAGAGCATCGCTGGTGACTGGTGACTGCTCTCCCTATTCCCTCTTAAAAAAATGACTTCAGAAGCGATCGCAGAACATAAAATTCTTCTTGACTTAACGGCAGTGTTAGGAGCTTCTGCGATGGGAGGGTATCTAGCCAATCGCTTAAGACAACCCGTTCTGTTAGGGTATCTTTTCAGTGGATTTCTCATTGGTCCTTTTGGTTTGGGACTGCTGAAAGAACTGCATGAAATTAAGGCTCTTGCAGAAATTGGCGTTGCCTTTCTCCTCTTTACTCTAGGGGTGGAATTTTCTGTAGCAGAACTCAAGCGCGTTAAAGAAATTGCCATTCAAGGCAGTTTATTACAATTGGGTTGCACCCTCATTCTCGCTACTCTCATTACGACTCTATTGGGTTGGGTGAACGGAATTTTCCAAGGCATTTTTGTCGGTGCGATTCTTTCTTTATCTTCTACCGCCGTCGTTCTCAAAACCCTCACCGAAAAAGGCGAAGTTAATACTCAACACGGTCAAGTCATGCTAGCAATTTTAATTGCTCAAGATTTGGCCTTGGGAATGATGTTGGCAGTTTTGCCCGCTTTCCAGTATCCCGATCGCTTAGGTTATTATCTTTCTCTTTCTCTTATAAAAGCCGTTCTCTTTTTTACCGCCGCTCTGGTTATCGGTTATTGGCTCGTCCCTCCCCTCATTAGAAAAGTTGCCGAAACGGAAAACAGCGAACTTTTTTTACTGGTCACAATCACCTTATGTTTGGGCGTAGCCCTGATCACCTCTAAATTAGGTCTTTCTATTGAAATGGGTGCATTTGTCGCGGGCTTAATGGTGGCAGAAATCGAACATTCCGATCAGGCTCTCACTCGTATCGTGCCTTTAAGAGATACGTTTGCCAGTTTATTTTTTGCCTCGATCGGGATGTTAATTCAACCCCAAATCCTTGCGGAAAATCTGGGCACGATTTTAGGGATGGTCGCCTTGGTAATGATCGGGAAAGCGTTAATTATTTTTCCGATCGTTCTGGGTTTTAATTATTCCTTTAAAACCGCAATTATTTCCAGTTTTGGGCTGAATCAAATTGGCGAATTCTCTTTTGTTTTAGCATTAACGGGATTGAATTCTGAGCTTTTAACAAACGAACAGTATATCCTACTTTTAGGAACGACGGCTGTTACTTTAGTTCTTACTCCCATCGGCATCAAATTTGCCCCTCGCTTAGCCGATAAACTCTTAACCATGCCGTTGATTAAATATTATTTGCGGAAACTCAAGGGACGAAAAGCCTTTGCCAAGCCCAAGAAAATTTCCGGTCATGTCGTCGTGGCGGGTTACGGTCGCGTGGGGCGAGTCATCGTGACTATTTTACGCGATCGCGGCTATCCGGTGCTGGCGATCGAAAATAGCGAAGCCGCCATTCAGCGCTTGAAACAGGAAGGGATTCCCTATATTTTTGGGGATGGGGATTCGGAATGGGTGTTAGAGGGAGCGTGTTTAGAAGATGCTGTTGCTCTGGCGATCGCCCTTCCCGATCCCGCCAGCACGCGCCTGCTGGTCAAACACGCCCTCGAAATTGCCCCTCACTTGGACATTGTGGCGCGATCGCATCGGGATGAAGAAATCGACATTCTCACCCATATCGGAGCGCGAGAGGTGGTACAGCCCGAATTTGAGGCGGGTTTAGAAATTGGCTCTCACCTCCTCGCTACCCTCGGCCAAAGCGAAAGCGAAATTCAAGCCACCATCCAAGATATTCGCAGCGATCGCTATACCAGCATCCGACTGGAGCGAAGCGATACTGCCTTGCGTCAGGATGTGAGCCAAGTGGCCGTCAGCTTACATAATGAATGGCTGACTGTTCCCGATGCTTCCCCTTTACATTGTGCGACCCTTGCCGATGCCAATGTCCGGAAGATAACGGGGGCGACCATCTTAGTGATTCAAAAAGCCAAGGACACGGTTTATTATCCCACCGGGGAAACCGTTCTCGAATGTCGCGATCGCCTCCTCGTTATGGGCAAGCGCGTGGAAATTGCCGCCTTCCGCAAATTACTCGAAGGCATACCCATGGATAATTGATAATTGAGGTCGATTGGATATGGCGAATCGAATTCGCCATATCC
>JBFRWJ010000002.1:0-8985 GCA_051439525.1 Spirulina sp.
AGACGAGCCTATGTAGGCGGAGGGATTGGCTGAAGGGATACCGGCTCGTAAAGTGGGAGGCCCTGAGATGTCCGAACTGGAGGAGGCGATGACGGCCAGGAGCACGACGCCGCCAAGGCTGAATCCCGTGGTGACGTGGGCAATCATGCCGAAACCGAAGGCTATGAACCCATGCAGCAGCGGCGCCACCAAGGCATATAGGGCGTACCACTGGCCCACCTTGCGCAGCTCGCCGATCCTTGCCGTGGCCTCCATACCCATTACCAGCATCAGTATTGAAAGCAGGCCGCGGAAGAGGGGATTGAAGAAGCTCTCATAGACACTTTCCGGCTGGGTTAGCACGCCTAGAGCGAGACCGAGCAGCAGTGCCGATAGGGCAGAGCCCTGGAGGCTTTCCTTCACGATGGGCCATATCTTGACCCGCTTGCCTGCGGTATCGCGCTTGGGATACCCGCCTGCGGTAATGCCCTGCTCGCTGAGATACTCCTGCTTGCTGAGATACTCCTGCTTGCTGAGATACTCGTCTGCGGTACCGCGCTGCTTGCTGACATAAACGCTGGCTAAGACGATCGCGGTCACGAGCGCTGGGATGTCCATGAAGGGATAGAGTGCGGCGGCCCAGGCTTCGTATTCGATGCCTTCCGTTTCCAGTAGCGTCAGGGCGGCGGCGAGGGTAGAGCCACTCACGGCACCGAACAAGCCCGCGGTCGCAATGGCATCCACGGTTTTGACGTTCGGCAGCTTGGCCAACGTGTAGCGCCCGATGAACACGATCAGGATCCCCATTACCACTGCGAACACTGCGGGCAACAGCATCTCCGCCAGATTGGCATTGCGGATCGCCATGCCGCCGCTCAGGCCGACTTTGATCAGCAGCATGAAGACGATGAACTGATAGATCGCATCTGGAATCGCCAGTCGGCTATTGACGGCGGCAACGACCATACCACCAATCAAAAAGCCGAGTGTTGGGGACTGCAACTTCGACAGGAAGAGCGTCAAGAAATTGGACAAAAAATCCACGTAGTAATTCCTCCTTGATTTAGGGATTAGGGATCGGGATGGCAAGCGAGCCTTGAGTCTTGGGTAGCCGGTCTCATCCGGGCGAGCAGCGCGTTAGCTCGCTACTCCATTGCATTTGCATCCCGGTGCGTCGCGTGCTGGACGATAAGCTTCCGCTCCGGCGAGCGCCAATGAGCGCCCGGGTTAGCCCGTTTGATGATGCCAGGAAGACAGTAGGGATGAAGCATTTCACCCCTACAGCCTGGGTGTTACGCGAAAACCTGCGGACAGAGTGTCCGGAGGTGGCCGTTCTCCGAACGGGGCTGGAAGGTGTCGCTGTTCAGCAGCACCTCCCATAGACAAAAATCTATTAAGACCTCAATCTCTATTTGCTTAAGTCTATGTGCTTTAGTTTATCTTAAAAGTTGCACAAATTTGCGATCGCCTTACATGAATCTGCTAAGTAATGTCAAATGCCAATCATAAGTTTTCCTTTTATTCTCGGAAAACCCGTATATCTTAAGTCAATGTCAATTGCGATCGCCGAATTTTCTCTAGATCTGAATCAAATTGATAAGCTGGGCTTTTGATAACTAGCGCGGAGATAACGACTGGGCAAAGATAAGTGTTTTTTATAAAATGCTTCCGCTAATCTGAATCAATTTTTCTCAACAGAGGGTAGTGGATTCGCCAATCTTTGGCATAGACTTAAAGGTATGGTTCAAGGCAAAACCATAGAGTCTTATCTTGAATTGTCCCCATAGAACGCGTCAGGAGGTAACCCACATGACCCAGAAAGCTAGCAAGCTCGTCATTGTCACGGAAAAGTTGCTGCTGAAACAGATCGCCAAGATCATCGACGAAGCCGGGGCTACCGGTTATACGGTGGTGGAAGCTGGCGGTAAAGGCAGTCGCAATGTTCGTTCGTCGGGACGACCCACCGTTTCCGACACCTACTCGAATATAAAGTTTGAGGTGCTTACCCCCAATCGGGAGATGGCCGTGAAGATTTCGGATGAGGTCGCAACGCAGTTTTTCGACGATTATTCGGGCATCGCCTATATCTGTGACGTGATGGAGGTACTGCACGCGCACAAGTTCTAACTCAAAACCCCCGCAATTCTCATTTAGTTTCGCCAGCGTTTGTCGTCGCTACCGGACAAACGTACTGGCAAAAATGCCCGCTATGGGATGGAGAAGGAGAAGTCGCCATTGCTGCCGAGTATATCCTTGCACTCTTGTGTTAGTGCCTCCCCTCCGGTTTTTGAGCGATAATCGTTCGGTGTCGGGGAGAATTGCAGGTGAGGCTCGGTTTTTCAAATCCTGCTTTCTGCAAGGCTTCCTCTATATCAAAGCTCAAATAGCGATCCAAATAGGGTTCGGTACTTTTGAGCAATGTCAAAATATAAGGAGGCATTTTGGCAAAGGTTTCCGATCGCGGATTCATATCCATGAGAGTCAAATATCCCCCCGGACTCAACAGGCGAAAGGCTTCGGCAAAAATGTCTCGGGCGGGGGTTTGGGGTAATTCGTGGAATACCAAGCAAGCCGAAACGAGATCGAAAGATTCCTCGGACAACCCCGTGGCTTCGGCGGGGGTATGCTTCCAAGTCACGGAACGATCGCGCTGTTCGCTATTGTACTGGGCAATGGATAGAAAATAGGGGGACAAATCGACACCCGTAATGTGGGCTTCGGGATACAACTCCTGTAAGGCAAAGGTACTCATCCCCACCCCGCAACCTAAATCGAGAATGCGTTGGGGGTTCTGGGGAAGTTGTTGTTGCAAAACATTGCTATAGCTTTGTCGGAGACGGCGATCGCCATCTTTTCCCGCCTCGGGCCAAATTTTAGCATGGACGGCATAGGCAGCGCACTCCACCTCAAAAGCCGCATCCCAACTCATATTTCCCGTGTCGTAGGCATGGAAAGAGGTCAGGTAATAATCGGGATAGGTTAGGGTAGAATCTTGCAGGCGATCGCGTCGGTTTTCCCAGTCTAGCGATCGCAATTCGTTCACGGTTTTACGCCAAGGAACCCCCATTTTTTCGGCTCGTTCGATCATCATCTGGCGAGCGCGGGACTTGGCGAAGTTGGCGAGGGGTTTAATGGCTAAAATGCCGTTAATCAGACGAGAAGTGATTTCATTGTTCATCGTTCATTGGTCATTGATAATTGTTCAATGTTGGCGATCGCGTCGATTTGTTCGGCAAAGTCCTGAAATGCTTGGGAAATTTCGCGATCGGGATGTTGAACGGAGAAAATTCCCTTGCTGCCAAAAAAATCTTCCGAATGAGGTAATGCGCCGAGTACGGAAGCCTCGTAAGTTTTCGCGCAGCTTTCTTGGAGGGCGTTAATTTCGATAAAACTGGGAACGAGATTGAGCAAGAGAAGACTTGTAACCCCGAGGTTCTTGCGCGTAATATCAATCATGACTGCCGTCCCTTGAAAATCTTGTTCGTCGGGACGCAAAACAATCACGAGTAAATCCGTGATAGAAATTAAGAGTAGGGTTTCTTCATGGAGTCCGGGATGGGTATCGATAAAGAGATAGTCCAAATCATACGCCTCGATAAATTCATAGCAGCCATCCACCAACTTTTCCACGGCAAAGCCCTCTTTGGCAATGGTAATCACATCGATATCTCGGGGAGATGCCGGTACGAAATATAGGTTTTCTACCGAACCGGTTTTAATCGTATCGACAATCGAACAGTCTCCTTTGAGATAATCATTTAGGGTGGGCGCGATCGCTTCTGGAGAAATCTCGAACATAACATGAGCGCCAGGGCTATTGAGATCCGTATCGATCAACCCCACGCGTTTTCCTCGCTTGGCTAAATTCGCTGCAATATTAACAGCAATATTCGATTTTCCCGTACCGCCGCGATAGGAATGAATGGTAACGATCTTGCTCATAACGCCATGCTTATTTTTATCACTATATCAGCTATTCTAGAGTTTGTTGCGATCGCGAGCGCGTCAAATTATCGGACAGGCGCAAGCGGTTCAAGCGATTCACGATCCGCGTCACTAATTCCGGTTCGGTCACGGGTTTGCAGATATAGTCATCTCCTCCGACTTGATAAATGCGGTGAATGGTTTCGCGATCGCGGTTGGCTGAGAGAAATAAAATCGGGATTCCTTTCCAAGTCGGATCGTTGCGAATGACTTGACAGAGTTCGATGCCGTTAATGTAGGGCATTTCCACATCTAAAATCAATAAATCCGGCGCGGTTGCGTTTAAGGTTTCCCAAAATAAACGCGGATCGGCGAGGGTATGGATATGGTAACGTCCCGAGGCGAGAAATTGTTCCAGTCTGGCCAACAACACCGGATCGTCATCGACGGCTAAAATCGTGGCGGGGGAAAACGATTGACCTTCGAGGACTTCCATCACCTTTTCTAACACCTGTGGAGAAGAGACGGGTTTGGTCAAAAAGCCTTTCCCCCCCAAACGCGCGACGGCGACTCGTTCGTTAAATCCTTCTCGTCCCGTTAACACCAGAACGGGCAGATCGGGATCCTGTTCGTTCAATTCTTTCAGTAAAATTAACCCTTCTCGGGGGGAATCGGGAAAGCCCAAATCGAGCAACACCAGATCCGGTCGTTCTCGGGCGATCGCGTCTCTCCCCGTGGCGATATCTTCGGCAACTTCCATGCGAATGTTCCATTGTAAGGCTTCTTGTTGCAATTCTCGGGTTAAACGCGGATCGTCATCCACCAGTAAAACCAATTGGTTTGACAATTTCGGGCTGAGGTTGAGGGGTTGGAGTCGAACCGTTGAGGATTCCGGATGGAGGGCATGGGATTTAGCTTCAATTTCTCGGCGCAATTGGTGAACGAGGGTTTGCAATTGTTGCACCTTAACTTTGGCAACCGTTCTCTCTTGCAGGATTCCCATATCCATAAAGGCTAATTCTAATTCTCGCGCCCAATCCGAGCCTCGGGTCAAACCGTACATTCCTAAAGAACCGATGAGCTTGTGTGCTTGTTTCTCGGCATTGTCTCGCAGGGTTTCGCTGAGGGTTTTGCTGGAAAGCGCCGCGATCGCCTCTTCAATATCCTCAATGCGTTCTAAAAACGAACCTTTAAATTGTTCCCAAACGCGATCGATGGCATCTAGGGTCTGTTCTTCTTTATCTTGTTCTTTTTGTGCCTTCTGTACTCCCGAGCTTTCCCGCTTCTCCTCACCTTCTGCTTCCGTCTCGATTTCTTTGAGTCGATATCCCATCCCGTAAACGGTTTCAATGGGATCGAGGGCGCGAGCTACTTTCAGTTTGCGCCGCAACCCTTTAATGTGGGCTCGCACGGTTTCTTCTCCGGGGGGATCTTCAAAAGACCACAGATGCTCGAGAATGGAACTTTTACTAAAAATTCGCTTGGGATTGCGCAAAAATAATTCTAATAATCCGTATTCTTTAGGAGATAAGGGTAACAGTTCGTTCTGCCATGTCGCCTCACAAATGCTCGGATCCAAACATAAGTCTTTCCATTCTAAAATCGGTGCGCCAGAACTATTTAACCGACGCAATAAAGCACGGATGCGAGCAAACAATTCTGGGACGGTGCAAGGTTTGACGACATAATCATCCGCTCCGGCATCCAATCCCAACACTTTATCTTCACTAGCATTTCTGGCAGTCAGGAGCAAAATCGGGTTATTGTAATTTTCGCTTCGCAAGCGCCGACACAGAGAAATGCCATCCAATTTGGGCAAAGTGACGTCGAGAAGCATGAGATCGTAAGTAAATGCTTGCGCGTAGTCCCAACCTTCTTCGCCATCCCTGGCCACATCCACGACGTAATTGTGTTCGACTAAAGCCGTACTGAGAGTTTGCGCGAGGATTTCGTCATCTTCAACCAGGAGAAATCGCATGGGGAGGAGGATAAGAGATGAAAGGAATATATTCGTCGATCTCGAAAGAGTGGGTCGCCAGATACTTGCCCGCCATTTGAGATTTTTCCATTGTAACGCGATGGCCCGAGGGCGCGAGAGGAATTTCCCGAAAAGGCGATCGCGTCATCTCTAATCGCCGATTCGCCGGACATCATTTTAACTCAACTTCCGTCCCGATCGCTCCCGCGCGATCGCAACGCACTTCTAACTTTACCGTTCCCCCGCGAGCGCGGACCAACCATTCTACTTTGGCCCGGTCTTTTGTTGCATCGCGTCCCCGCCAAATCACCGCCGAAGATTGATAAGCGCGCCCTTCTAATTCTCCCAACATTTCTTGAGGTTCTCCCATGGATAAGGTCGCGCCTTCTGGGAGTTCAATGGAAGCAATACATCCTGTTGTTAACTTCTTTTCTAAGGCTTTTTGGGTGACATAGGTTGGCAACCATCCAGTATTTTCGACCACCAATTGGACTAAATACATTTGCGTTCCCATGCGTTCTACTCGCACCTCTCGAATGGCCAACAGGGGAGAGATTAATAAATGCCAAATCAACCATTGAGGAAAGGGGGCAATTTCCCGTTCTAATAAAGACAGGGGCGGATTGCGCCAAAATGAGAAAGCATCCCATCCTCCGAGCTCGATTTTGCCCAATTGGGGATGATCGACGGGATACCAATCTACATACCCTTTTCCCTCTAGTTCTTCATCATTCCAGCGCAAAATCGCGAGATCGTCTGCGAGGGGATGTTCTTTAAACCACTGGACGTAATGATAATCTTGAATTCCGGCTTGACGGATGGGACTCCATAACTCCACTGTCCAAGCCAAGATTCCTCGTTCCTCATAACACCAATCATCCAGCGCCCCCGAGGTGGTATTTTGGCGATCGCGGCGATATTCGTGGTAGATGGAAGCGGCAGGATAACCCGTAATTTCTTCCCCTTTTTTGCCGATATGCTGGTAAACTCGCAAATCCGAGCTCGGGAAATTCTCGTCGTTTTGGTTGCTGTAAGGGCGCAACAGGACGGCACTCATGGTATGAAAGGCGATCGCGCCGATTAAATTGCCATGAGAGGCGATAAAATCAACGACGGCGCGGACTTCCGGTTCTGAGACGGGATAGTCTCCCGCACCCACTTGCTCGCATTCGGGCCGCCACTGATAGGGGAAATTGCGATTGAAGTCCAATCCTTCTTTGGGGGGAGGCGTATTGATGAGAGAACCGTCATAGTTAGCGATCGTGCCTTCCGGAAGGAGGCGATAATATTCTCCTCCGGTTTCGGTGGGATCGCGAGGAATCATCAAGCGCGGTTCTTCGGGACAGATCTTCCACGCCCCATTGGCATCCCGAATGCGCATGGTGAGATGTCGTCCGTCTCCGTCGATATCTTCTTCAATGAGGTCATTTTTTGCGGGTTGGGGAGGGGGATAAACCCGCGTTCCCGAACGAATAAACTTAGGTGAGTCGGCGAGGGCGAGTTCTGTGCCATCGGGGTTGACCCGAGGGCAAATATAAAAGGCGCGGGTATCCAAACATCGCGTAATATCGGGATCTGTGCCATATCCTTTCGCGAGAGTCTCGATCAGATAGAGACAAACCGTTGAAGCGGCAACCTCTGAGGAGTGAATATTCCCATCGACCCACAAGGCCGGTTTGTCCCGAGGGTTTCCCGTGGTAAAATTGGTGGCTTCCAGCAGCCAAATATCCCGCCCTTCATAACTTTTACCGAGACTGTTCAAGTGAAAAAGATGGGGAAATTCTGCGGCAAAATTTTGGAGAATTTGGCTTAATTCGGCGTAACGGTAATAGCGATCGCAGGGGAACTCAGACATAATTTTTTACGGTGAAAATGGCTCAAACGCAATTCAAAAGATGTTTAAGGCGTTCTCATAAATCTGTCAGAATGGGTTCGGTTGCGGCTCGTGCCTGCGCTATCTTCTTCAGATGCAACCACAACCTCGACCTCCAACATTGAGGAAACTCCCATAGAACAATCTGTAGATGCTCCCGTCAAAAAATCTAACACATCGGAAAGCAGTCGATCTTTAAACTCATTTTTGGAAAGCATCATTTTTTATTAATTCTGGTGAGAGAAATAATAAATTTTGGGTTTCAGGGATTTTCAATTTCACAAAGTTCCATTGTTCCGGTTGCTTGAGAAAATTGATGAACTCTTCGTCTTCAGAAAAATTGGCGTCTTTTGCTAAAGCCGGGGTAAAAACAACTGTATTGATTTTCTCCTTGTCTAAAAATATCGCAAAATTCTCTTGTTTTTTGGTTTCGGGAATATAGTGATAGCGATCGCTCAGATAAACATGATAACCTCCATCTGCTTCAACCATATTCACTTGATCTTCTATCTGTAGAGATTGCATAAATTCAATTGTTTTTAGATTCGGTAAATGCAAAGTTTCCGGAGTAGAAATTCTCTGTATGAGACAAAAATTGTTGGTCAAGCACCAACCTCTTGCTAAATTTGGCGTTAAAATCAGCAAAATCAATGCAATGAGAAGCGGATATCCAGTTTTCTGTTTGGACTTTTGAAGTATTTGAGTCAAGGAATTTTCTAAAAAGTAAGCAATTATGGTTAAGACAAGAACGGATTGTAGAACCAGATAATGAAATCGTGGATTAATGAGAAGAGAAGATATAAATATAGGAATCAAAATACTGATAAAAATAAGCGATAATCGTTTAACGATCGCGTAATTCAATTGACGTAATAATCTTTTCCATCTGAAAACAAAAAATAGAAGAACAAGAGATAATACCATCAATTCAAGTCGCCTTATTGTCATATTAACGAGAGTAAAAAAATCATTTTTAAGATCGACAAATAGAATTGAAAGCGAGTGGTGAAAATAAGAAAAAAAGTTGATTTTAATATGAATTAAAAACTCTCTAGGATTAGCAATAAAAGCTTGAGGGATACTATTTGCATCTCCAAAAACAGACTGCATAATAACTTTGTAATAATCAACATTAAGAGGTTCTATATCGTTTCGTTTCATCCATAAAAATGCAAAATGTTGGGAAAAGGCAAAAAAACTTCTTCCTCCGGCTAAAGGATTGCCAATTAAC
>JBFRWJ010000003.1:0-6396 GCA_051439525.1 Spirulina sp.
GTGCAGTGATTACCCCTTCCACGGATCCGATTACCCTATCCCTTCTCGGAGGCGCAGTTTTAGCCTTATATTTTGGTGGCATTGGTGCAGTTAAACTCATTGGAAAATAGAGTTTGCTCATTCTTTCCTCGCTTGAGGCAAAGCGTACAAGCGGGAAATTATGCTCTTTTTTTGAATTTTGAATTTTCAATTGTTAAACTTCGGGAAGTTGACTCATTTTTTCGAGATCGAGAACTGTTGCCAACTTTTCTTCTGTCATTAACCCTTTTTCCAAAACAATTTGGCGAATGGGTTTCCCAGTTTCCAAAGACTCCTTCGCAACCGTCGCTGCATTCAAATAACCGATATGGGGATTCAGTGCCGTCACTAACGCCAAACTGCCCTCAGCATAGCCTGAACAGCGATCGCGCCGCACCGTAATGCCCTTGATACATTTCTCGCTTAATGCTAAAAGCGCATTGCCCAAAATTTCAATCCCATTAATGAGATCGTAAGCAATCAATGGCATCATCACATTTAATTCTAACTGTCCCGCCTGCGCCGCTAGGGCGATCGCGCTATCGTAGCCCATCACCTGAAAGCAAACCATGGAAATCATTTCCGCCATGACTGGATTGTATTTTCCCGGCATGATCGACGATCCCGGCTGTACTGGCGGTAACTGAATCTCCTTCAATCCCGTTTTTGGACCCGAATCCATCAAGCGCAAATCGTGGGAAATCTTCACCAAATCCTGAGCTAAATTTCGCAATGCCCCGGATACGCTCACAAAAGGAGACATACTCTGCATCGCTGCCATTAAATGGGGAGCGCTATTGAGAGGATGGTCAATATATTGTCCCAGCAACTCCGCCACCCGAAAGCGATATTGAGGATGGGTATTCAACCCCGTCCCCGCCGCACTTCCCCCCAAACCCAAGGCGCACAAATCTTCCGAGGCGCGTTTGAGTCGCCGTAAATGGTCGCTGAGGATGCGCGCCCAAGCTCGAAATCCTTCTCCCAATCGTACCGGAACAGCATCCTGTAAGTGAGTTCTGCCGGATTTAACCACATCTTGAAAAGCGATAGATTTTTCGTTCAGCGCCGCGATCGCCGAATTTAATGCGGGATACAGGGAATGACTCAAAGCCAGCAATGCCCCAATCCGAATCGCCGTGGGAATGACATCATTGGTAGACTGACCGTAGTTTACATGGTCGTTGGGACTGACGCGGGAGTAATTTCCTTTTTCTTCTCCTAAAAGTTCTAGGGCGCGATTGGCCAGCACTTCGTTCACATTCATGTGATGAGAAGTGCCCGCTCCGGCTTGATAAATATCAACCACAAATTGTTCGCGAAACTGTCCCGCGATCGCCTCATCCGCAGCCCGAGCGATCGCCGAGGAAATCTCCTCGGGAATGCAGCCGAGTTCCCCATTGGCGATCGCCGTCGCTTTTTTGATTAAAATGCAGGCATCGATATAGGTGGGGAGGGGTTTGAGTCCGCTAATGGGAAAATTCTCGGTCGCTCTCAGGGTTTGAATCCCATAGTAAACATCTTTGGGGAGTCGACGTTCTCCCATAGAGTCGCGTTCGAGGCGGTAATCTGATTCATTCATGGGGTTCTTATCGGGTTGCAGTAGCGCTAAGATCATCCTATCAGGTTGCGCGATCGCTGCGTCTTCTAGGGAGCGCGCACCAAGAGACAGCTTTGATTTCACC
Source organism: Spirulina sp. (assembly GCA_051439525.1). Taxonomy (GTDB): domain Bacteria; phylum Cyanobacteriota; class Cyanobacteriia; order Cyanobacteriales; family Spirulinaceae; genus CCY15215. Next base: position 1,701 of record JBFRWJ010000003.1, read on the forward strand.
AATCTTATCGCGCCTCAATATGTTAAAATACTTTCTGAGATTCTAAATGCTTTTGAATTTCTTCGGGCGTTCGCCAAACCGGACGCAATTGACCCCTTGCATATCGCGAGAGTTGGTCGGTAATATGGGAAGAATTGGGCTGAGTCGAATTCCCGCAAACATTCAACACGCGAGCGCGAATGGGATCGGAAAATTCAACGGCTGCAATGTAAGTATCTCCCGCGATGCTTGCAAATTTCCCACTTTCCGCCGGAACGATGCCTAAAACTTGAAAACTGCCTAACTGTCCCGGTGCGCCACTGGCAGGTAAATCCTCGTCTCCATATCGCAAACGCACGGCATCTCCCCAGTTTATATCTAGCTTACCATAAAATCCCTGTAATTGCAAGGCAGCATTTTCTAATATGTCGATCGCTGTTTCTCGATCTTTTAAATCCCGTGGTGTATTTAAGGGGTCTTCGGGATTCCAAGGGGTTGCAAACAAGTTTTTTCGCTCCATGGAAACGCTCCACAAGCCAAATAAAGCAGCACCTTTACTATTGGCTTTTGCTTCGCGATCCCAATTTTCCAGAACTTTTGCCGCTTCTACAGATAAGGGATTATTGCGCTCTTTAGCAGCAACGATCAGCTCGTCAACGAGGCGATCGCTGAGTTCCAAGCGAGAAGAAAATTTTGCTGCGATCATCTCCTCAAAGCTCATTTTTTCTTCTTCTAAGAGCATTTTAATCGAACGCTGCGTGCGGAAAAGATTCACCGACTTACCTAAACTTTGGGGAGCAAAATAAGCGGGATAATCTTGGGGATCTAATTGCTCCGGAAAGGTACTACTCCAAGGGGGATCGTTGGTATTTTGCAACCATCCCGTTGTCGGATTCACTAACCGAGGTAATTCCTCATAAGCATGATATTTATCCCACAATGTTTTTGAGGTATCTCCCGGCACGAGTCGCGACCAATCTTGCCAGTTTCCGCCCTCTCGCACGGGGATCGAACCGTTAAAAACGTAAGCAATTTGTCCCGCTTTATCGGCATAGAGAATGTTAAACATAGGCAATTGCAACTGAGAAATAGAGCGCTCAAATTCCTCTAAATTCCTCGCCTTGGCCATGTTTAAAAACTGTTCGACTAAATGGGGACGATCTAAAGCCGCAACTCGCAACGCGATCGCTTGATTATCCTCTTTTTTAATGACAACACCGTGACGCGATCGCAGAATATTTAACGCCTCTTCTCGAACACTGCCATCCTCTTGTTTGATTTTAATGGTTTGGCGTTCTCGTTCAAAGGATCGCGGAGTCCCATCTAACAAATAACCCTCGTCGGCGAGGGTTAAATTATAAAAAGTTTTGCCTTGAATGGGGTTCACCGTAAGCGTCCATCCCAAGTTATCGTTGAAAGCAATAACTAAAGCCGGCATCCCCACCAAAGTCGCCCCATAAAGATTCAGATCGGGAGCATTCAAATGCGCTTCATACAGTAAATAAAAATCCTGCCATAATAACTGAGGATTGGCGAGTAAGAGGGCATTTCCGCTTTGCGATCGCGAGGGAGAAATTGCCCAAGCATTGGAACCTTGCCAAGCAGCAACTTCGCGATCGCTCACCAAAAAATTAAAATGAATAACCCGTTGAATATGGGCTAAAACATCGCTTCCCGTAACGGGTAAAATCGTTTCTAACTCATCGTTTATTTCCTCGGGATGCTCTTCGACATAAAGATTTATTCCCGTCGCAAACGCCTCTAAATATTGTTGGATTTCCGGACTTTGTTCCTCATACCAAACCCGAGCGCGATCGGGAATTCCCATGCGGCGAACGTAGCGATCGGACTGTAAATATTCTTCCCCCCAATATTCTGCCGCTTTTCCCCGTCCTTGTCCGTAAAGGCGTAAAATTAAATTACCGTGACTCTGCATTTGCGCATAGCCAAAAGCCTTAAACATTCCTGCATTATCTCGGGCGAAAATATGGGGAACACCCCAAGTATCCCACAGAATTTCTGTCGGACTTTTACTAATAACTGAGGGATTCCCCAGAAATAAAGTTAAGGCGAGACTGCAAATTAACAGAAGAATGAAGAAAAAACGCCGCTTGAGAGAGAGCATAAAATAATCCTAATAAAATTTATCCACTATCAATTGTTCATTGTTCATTGTTCATTGTTCATTGCTCATTGTTCATTGTTCATTGTTCATTGAATCGTCACCTGCTGATATTGTTCCTGCAACCACTGCTTAAACCGTTCGTCGAGTAATTGCTGGCGAATTTCTTCATCTAATTGAGCGGGGACAAACTGTTCCAAACGCACCACCACAAACCAATTATCGATATATTGGGGACTCCATAATTGTCCCGGTTGACTGCGTTGAAACATTTCTTTTAACGTGGGGTGAATCTTACTCAAAGAAATCGGACCGACAATGCCGCCAGTTTTCGCTTCTACGCCTTGGGAATATTCTTGGGCAATATGGCTAAACTCTTCTTCTCCTTCCAGAATGCGAAAATAGAGTTCCTGTGCAACTCCTAAATCTTGCGTGCGCAGCAGGGAATAGAGGACTTTATCTAATTGCGGTTTGCGTTCGAGAAAATCGGACTCCAAGCGATCGCTCCACATTTTCTCTTTAAATTTCTCTAATTTAACGCCCCGAACGATCGCGTTTTTTACCTGTTCGGTGGTCGTTCGTTTCTGTTGCAACCATGCTTGTAATTTTTGTGGGGAATTAATCTGTTGTTGTTGATAGAATCCTTCTGTTGCTTGGGTTAATTCTTCTGAGGAACAATCAATCGAAACGATCTCGCGATCGATAATAATTTCTCGCACTAATTTGGGCAATAATTGATATTTTTCCAATAAGGGGACGATTTCGTCTGCGGGGACATTCCAATCGCCAACTTTTAAGGCTGTTTGAGGAGCAGAATCCTCCCAAGCATCCCTCTGGGAAGGGATGCCCGTCTCCGGCTCGGGCGGGGGAGCGCTGACGGGTGCGGGCTCGGGAGGCGCGATCGCTTCTTCTTTTACCTCTACCGTTTCAAATTCTGCCTCTTGAGATTGTACGGGAGTGGGTTCGCTCGGAGGGGGTAAAATGGTTTCTGAGGTTTCTTGAGTTTGGGGGGTTGGGGGGGGTTGAGAAACCTTGGGAGAACTCACCCGGATCGGTTCTAAGTCTTGTTCTTTTTGTACGGGAGAAGAGATTGAGCGATCGGGTTTCGGAGGATTATTTTCCTCAAGACTTTCTGGTTTTAAAACAGGAGTTTTCGGGGACGTGCTTACTGCCTCGAGTTCGCCTTTCTCCTGTAGCAACGACGAGAGTGCGTCTGCTTTCTGCTGTCCCGCATCCGGTGCTAAAGATTCTTGCTCTTGCGGTGTTTTTGCGGCATTCTCCTGTTGTTTCTGGCGATCGCGTACCGGTACGAATCCATGCCAATCTTCATCGGTCAATTCCCATAAACCCCAATCCCGAATCACGGCTCTAACTCCCAACGTCTATCTACTACTTTTTACTCTACACATTTTTTCCAATGCTGATAAAGATTCATTGAGATCGCTTTCCCAATCCTCCCAATCCGAGCAAGTCGGTGGAAATTAAGAAGTTTCATTACGCGACCTCGATCTCGGGGGACATCAAGCTGATAAAATTGCGATCGCTAATATTGGGAGTATCGAGCAAAACGTGGTTCAAGCTGTCGCATTCACTGCTGCCAATCCAGAGAGCAGTTCCCCCCCAACCTTAACGGGAGATCCTTTAAAAACCGATTTAACCCGTCTGAGCGATCGCATTATTGCCGGAGAACATTTGACGCGATCGCAAGCCTTAGAATTAAGCAAAATCGCAGGCGAAGCGGATATTTTAGCCCTTTGCGCCGCCGCCGATCGCGTCCGAGAAGCCTGTTGTGGCAATGTTGTAGACTTATGCAGCATCGTTAATATCAAGTCGGGGAATTGCTCGGAAAATTGCAGTTTTTGCTCCCAGTCGGCGCACCATCCGGGAGAAAATTCCCCCGTTTACGGTTTAAAAACGCAAGAAGAGATTTTAGCACAAGCCCAAGCCGCCGCCGATGCAGGAGCCAAGCGCTTCTGTTTGGTCTCTCAAGGTCGGGGAATCAAGTATAACAGCCCCAAATCCCAAGAATTTGGGGAAATCCTCGAAACGGTACGGGAAATTATCGCCACTACCGCCATTAAACCCTGTTGCGCCCTCGGAGAAGTGACCGCCGAACAAGCCCAAGCCTTGCGAGAAGCGGGAGTCACCCGTTATAACCATAACTTGGAAACCTCGGAAAATTATTTCCCCGATATTGTCAGCACCCATCAATGGCGCGATCGCGTAGAAACCATTAAGAATCTTAAAGCGGCAGGCATTCAAGCCTGTTCTGGGGGCATTGTGGGCATGGGAGAGAGTTGGGAGGATCGCATCGATCTTGCCCTCGCTCTGAGAGAATTAGAAGTAGAATCGGTGCCTCTCAACCTGTTAAATCCCCGTCAGGGTACACCTTTAGGGGAACGCGATCGCCTCGATCCCTACGAAGCCTTGAAAGCGATCGCCATTTTCCGCCTCTTGCTTCCCCGACAAATTCTCCGCTATGCTGGCGGTCGGGAAGCGGTCATGGGAGAATTGCAGCATTTGGGCTTGCAAGCGGGAATTAATGCCATGTTGGTCGGTCATTACCTCACCACCCTCGGACAGCCCCCCGAACGC
>JBFRWJ010000004.1:0-3113 GCA_051439525.1 Spirulina sp.
CCCAAATCCCATCCGGCAGGTTGGCTGATCGAACAATTGGGCTTAAAAGGCTATCAAATCGGCGGCGCGCAAGTGGCTCATCGCCATGCCAATTTCATTCTCAATTGCGATCGCGCTAAAGCCCGAGATATCCTGCAACTCATTCACCACGTTCAAGAAAAAGTCGAGCATCACTGGTCGCTAACCTTACACCCCGAAGTGAAGCTCATCGGGGAGTTTTAGAGAAGGATGAAGGCTGAAGGATGAAGGCTGAAAGCACTTTGGAAGGATAAAGGATAAATTTTTCTCCTCCTGCTTGCCCTTCTTCCCTCTTGTCCCCAACTGGTGAGGTGGCGACTGTTTAAGTCCCTAAATTGACCGCAAAAGACTACAATCGAAAACAAGCAATAATCAATAATAACGAGAAGACAAAATGAGTCAAGGCAAAGGTTTTGGTTTCGGTTTGGGCAAAATGAAAGAATTAACCGAAGCATTTAAAAAAGCGCAACAAGTCCAACAAGGAGCCAAACAGCTTCAAGAAGAATTGGAGCAGATGGAAATTGAAGGACAGAGCGAGGAAGGATTAGTGAAGGTGGTTTTGAGCGGCAATCAAGAACCCCGTCGCGTCGAAATTGCTCCCAATGCCTTAGAAAAAGGAGCAGAAGCCCTCTCGGAATTGGTGAGCGAAGCCATGAAAGATGCCTACGATAAATCCACGGAAACGATGCGAAAGCGGATGGAGGATTTAACGAGTGGTTTAGAACTCCCCGGCTTGTAAGCAAGTTCTCGAACTTCTGAGGCAATAGACAGTTCTCGATCGCGCCAAAAGCGCGATCGGCTTCATTGATAATGGTTCATCAAAAATATGCGAGTGGATACCCCAATCCTCTAAAGGTTGGGGAGGAAACGAGCATCAACAAACACTTGCTGCTCCAGCGAATTTTGTTTCCTGTTGACAAATTAAACCAGTAGAGCGCTGGAGCAACTCCACTTTGGAAGCCGTGAATTGACCGAGACGTTTCCAATTGATATCAGAAACCGATACGGCTTTGGCTGTATCTCCCGAACACCAACCGACATAAACCCGTCCGGCTTTCGTAGCCTTTACCAAGTCACCTTTGCGAAACCCGTGCCGAGTAACAGTGCCACCATATTTACGACGTTTCCCTCCTTTGGCGGGAACACATAAATGCAACTGGCGACGAGAAATTGGGGGGCGACGGATAATGCTGAATGGGGCTGAAGTGATTTGCACCTCACCTACCCATGCTCCATGTTTGGCGTTATGGGTATGCCATTCTCGCCATTCAATAAACTCGAATGCGGCTAAAGTAATTCCATCAACTGCATGAGTTGCGGGTTCTGCTTTGGATTTGTCAGATTTGTTCTTCTCTAAACCCAACCATTTTCGTAACTGACTCGTGCCATTTCCGTCTCGTTGCCAACCCAGATGAGTTTTGACGAAGTCAACGCAGCTCTCGGAGCTTGCATCCGAGAGAACGTTGACAGGTGCGAGTTGGGAGAGCCATTCGAGCATTTTCTTTTGTCCGACCATAACAGGGGAAAAGCCTACACCGGATTTTGCGCCTTTTCTGCCACTGGTTCTGTCCACATCTGCCATTACTTTTTCGTAGTGGATGACGCTGATGGGATAGATTCGGCACAATTCTCGCACCACTCGTAATTCGAGTTGGCGATTGGCTCGGATACTGGGAGGAAGTTTTCCCTGTCTGCGATTGTTAAAACGCTTTTGACGATGGCATCTTTGCTCGAAGCGGTGCGACCCCGGCGAATCGCATTCGCCATGGGAACGCGCACCAAGACAAGGGAGTTTGCGATTAATTCGTCGTCCCCTTCGGGCTCGACGCATCACCCTGCGTAATTCCATCCGTTCGACGATGGTTTTGAACGGTAAAATTAAGTGTGCTGTCCACAGGGTTGCTTTGGCAGATTGAACGCCAATGCCTGAGTAATGCTTGCCGGGGTCTAGCCCTACGGCAATCGGTTGTGTTTCTTCCCCTGATGGCTCTTGCAGAAGTTGGACGCAGAATATTCCAAGGTCGTTATATACGACTTTTGCTTTTCCATCCTTTAACCAACGTCGAGCGCGACTGGCTTTGGTTGGCATCAAAGGTTTGCCTTGGGGTGATAGTACGGATACTCTTTCCATGATGGTGATAAACCTTCAATTTGAAGTAGTTAGTCCCTTCCCGCATTCTTGCCAAGATGTCCTAACTTAATAGCGACGAGAGAAATCGTCTTGCAGATAACTCGAACTAGCGCTTGGGGGATGGCGAGGTTTCCTCGCCATATCCAACCAAGTAAGACGGGAAGTATTCGAGAGTGCGTTCCAGACAAGAACTCAGTGCGGTATTCAACGTTCTAGGGTTTCTCCCCAATCCCCATCGCCTTGCGTTGGGGTTGTTGAATGACTAGCGCCGGGGTGATCGAGAAACAATTTGTAACCCGGGCAGTGCCGTCACGGCATTATAAAATCGTTCCGAGAGAGCCTGATTGCCGGCTTCCGTGAGATGAACCGGATCGATAAAGGCAACGGCAGAGAGATTATCAAATAAGCGATAGTAATTGAGAGTCTTAACATTCTTGGGAAAAGCCTTTTCGAGTTGCTCGTTGACCTCTTCCAAACGCGCAAAACTCTTGGCAATTTTTTCTGGATAAGCCGCGCCTAATTCTCCCACGATTTGTTTTTCTGCCTCTTGAAGTTTTTCGGAAGAGATGCCCGTAATTTCTGGCTGAAGGGCAACAATCAGAGAAATATTGGCACCGGCAGCAAGCTGGATCATTTGCTTGAGATTCTGGCGATAGCGAGCCACGCGAAACTCTAATTCAGCATCATTGGCGGGCAAATATTCTTCTAAAGATTGGGGTTCGCCCGCGATCGCCAAGGTTTCTCGCACTAGAGACGGTTCGGGTTTGAGAACGAAATATTGCAGGCTTTTGTAAATGCTCGTATCGGCGAACAATTGGGAGACAGATTGGCTTAAGTAAGTCCAAAAATGTTGGGGCGGATCGCTGAGAAATTCAGCTTGGTTGGGGATTTCGGCCGCTTCTCGCCCTCGAGGGAGCATGAGATCGCCATAGCCGTGCAGCACGATCGCCTGTCTCTTATACAC
>JBFRWJ010000005.1:0-7220 GCA_051439525.1 Spirulina sp.
TTTCCAACCCCCACGAGGGCGTTCGATAACAATTCGATCCAAACGGTGTTCGCTCACGATTCAATCCGAGGTGAAATACTTTTTCTAGCAATGATTTTCCTAGCGATCGCTCTAACCTTCGCGAATCGCTCCTGAAACTAAAATTTGCTGAATAATGAAGCATCCTCATCACCTCCGGATATTCTCAAAATGGCGAACGAGAGAGAAAGATAAATTTCGCACAAGTTAACAAAGCGCTGGCATATTTGCGGCTTCCTTAAATCCAATTTTTTGGACACTGGGAACGCAATTGTTATCTGCGAGAGACTGCAACTGCTATCGCTAATTCGATCGCTCGAATATCGCTACCTTAGAACCGTTATTGTAGTATGTAGGCTTTATCGGTTGGGGTGCGAAAGAATATTCTCCAAAAACGATACAAATGTAATAATTGAGAGCCGCACAAGTCAGAAAAGCTGTATTCACAATCTATCGCGTTTACCCACTCCGCCACAGATGGAATCCATCTGGTGGGATTCGAACCCACGAAGTCATCACTGACTAATAGAGCCACAAGTGTGTAAGCTTTTCAGGTTGGGTTGCGGCTAAAAAATAGGAGAACCCGCGCAAGTTTGCAAAGCTGTTTTTCATACGTCCACTACTCTACCTCTGAGCTACAACCGCATCAACGCGGTTGGCAAGGAATCGAACCTGCGACCAATGGATTAAACCAAGGTATGTAAGCTTTACGAGGTTGGGACGCGGGCAAATCAGTCACCCGTTAAAATGACCCATAGAACCTAGAATTGAAATGAGAGAAAAGAGAGGATTTCGCGCAAGTTCAAAAAGCTGTATTTTGGTGACAAATGTAGGAATCGAACCTACCACCTCTTGATTAAGGGTCAAGCGAGCTACCAGTGCTCTAATTTGTATGTAAGCTATTTAGATTGGGGCGCGAAATCGAAGTCTCAAGGAGCAAAAATCTTGGCATTCAAACAGGTGCAATTTAAACAATCGCGGCCAAGAGAGGCAAACAACTTAAAATGCTAGAAATGCTGACCCGTGCAAGTTTCTAAAGCTTATTAGATGTCTTTTCCATTTAGACTACTAGCGCATGGATGCGCTAGGTGGGACTCGAACCCACATTGTACGGGTATCTCTATACAGGAGATGTGTGTAAGCTTTAAACATTAGGGCACGGGTATAAAATCTAAGAATGTATCCGCGCAAGTTTGTCAAGCTATATTTACTATTGGATGAAAATCCACCGTTTTCAAGACGGTTGTATGTAAGCTATAACAGTTGGGGCGCGGAATAAAATCCCGATTTGAAATCCAATACTTTCTAACCGTAAACGGCTTCTGGACGAACGATCAAGTCTCCACTTTGCGGGCGATCGATGATATAATTGGAAAAGCGATCGCGATGGACGTCAAAATATTGTGCCAGTCGCTCTTTCACTTGAGTATCGTTCATACCCGTATTAATATTGACTTGGCGTTCGGCCACATCGTAAGAACGACCTTCAAAACGAACGTGAACCATTGTTCTTATCTCTAACAACGAGAAATTTTTTCGGTTGGGTTTTTAAAAACTGGGACGCTCTTGGATTTGACTCCTTTTCTGTTCCCATGACTACATACTACAAGCATATTACAAAACTGTCAAGGGGATCTGAAAAATTTTTTGATGATGTTTTGGCTTTAACTGGCGACGAGTGAGGTGGTGACCACTCTACTCCTACTCGATATGGAGTAAATGTTGTACCGTAGAGATAAGTTCGTGGGCTTTAAACGGCTTGACCAGATAAGCATCCGCACCTTGCTTCAATCCCCAGTAGCGATCGATCTCGGTAGACTTGGAAGAACAAAGAATGACTTGAATATCTTTCGTTGCTGGATGAGATTTGAGTTTGCGACATAATTCATAGCCATTAAGTTTGGGCATGATGATGTCTAAAATAATGGCATCGGGACGCTCTTTTTTAATTTTATGGATGGCCTCGACTCCATCTTTAGCTGAAGTCACGGTAAAATTCTTGCTTGCAAGCCACTGAGAAATGATACAGCGCTGAGTGCGGCTATCTTCAACAACTAAAATCGTACTCATGGTTTTTTCTGCCCCATTTTTTCGGGTTTGAGATACTTACTGGTCGGTTATCCGATGAATTGATGCTAGAGTAACGAGTCTCTATCCCCCATGAGGCAGGAAGGAGTCCTCAGTTTTTTAGGACTTGCGTCCCGTGCCCTTTAGGATTGTAGATGCTTGCAAGACGATCGGACAATGATGGCACTATGGAAAAAACTAGCAAAAAAACTAGAACCTTTTTACCAAATGTTTGCCCGGGTTAGCGAAATGACTCGCTCTCAGACAAAGCGAGTTACACAATATTGTAGCAGAAATCTTTTGGGTATCATACGCTTGCCATGGGAGTTATCAAAACTTAGCAATATGAAAAACGATCCGCATTTTAATCATTGACGACGGATTCTTAATCTGTAGTGTTGGGAAATTTTGCAGGTAGAAGAAAAAACGGAGAGATTGCCCCAAGATTTGACGAAGATCGATCGCGACAAGGAAGGATATCTCTAATAACTTCAATCGCGATCGATGGTGTCTCTCTTAAAAGCTAAGAATATAGGAGTATAAGCAAAGCTGGTTTTTTATTGTTTTCTCATTCAGTTTTTGCGATCGCTAATGAGTGTCAAACGATCGCCTCCTTCCCGCCTCACCCGATAAGCCCGGCCAAAACCGAGGACAAATCGACCGTCGCTGGGGATTAATTTAACAAGACGAAAATCCGATAAACTGCGTAAAGTTTGCACGATCTCGCCGAATCTTTGCTCGAAGCGATCGCTAATTTGCTGCCATTCTTCCGTTTCTCGCTCTAGAAATTCTGCTCGGCAATTTAAACTCAAACGAGGACGAGCAAAAATATCTTGGCTTTTTGCCTCATCTTCGATAAAAAGAGCGCTGACTTGAGGATTGCCAGCTAAATTTTGAGTATGAATCGATAAACCACTGATAAAGAGATAAATATTTTTGTCCTCATCCATGAGAAACGGGGCGTAACTGGCGTTAGGCACTCCTTCTTTATTCGTGGTGCTTAAAATAACGCTACGGAAGCGATCGCAAAATTCTTGATAGGCAACTTGAATTTGTTGGAGTTGAGACATTTCAGCGCACAGTAAACGGTGAACGACAAACGGAAAACAGTATTTCTAGTTTAAGGTCTATGGTTGTGAATCGATCGTTGTTCGTTGATAATTGTTCATTGATAATAATGTTCTAAGTATATCACGTAAAGCATAATCCTTGACTAGTCCTTCGGTGGCATCAGGACTGATGACAACGAGGAATTGACCATCCTCAAGACGCAAAGCCTCTACGGTAACTGGGCATCCCCAAACCCGACAAACTCCTTTGATTTGTTCTTGTTCTGGAGTCATCAGATTTCTCCCATAAATTCTTTAGCGATCGCTCGATAAAACCCGACAAGCGATCGCGTCCTCTTCTTCAATTTTAAGACAACGCTAAAAACAATCCTTCAATCCGTAAACGATCCGATCTTGTTCTTCCTCAGAAAGTTCGGGGAACATGGGTAGAGAAAGAACCTCATTGGCAACGCTTTCGGAATTGGGCAATTGTCCGACTCGATCCTTGAGATGTTGATAAACAGGTTGTAAATGGAGGGGAAGCGGATAATAAATCATCGAACTAATGCCCTTTGCTTGCAAGTGATCGCGCACCTCATCTCGCGTTCCCGATAAAATCCGAATGGTAAATTGATTCCACGCGGATTTTCCTTGTTCTGAAGTTGACGGAAGTGCAATTTGAGAGAGAGATTGGAGGCGTTCTCGATAGCGTTGGGCGACTCGCGATCGCTTTTCATTCCATTCATCAAGATAGCGCAACTTAATCGTTAAAATTGCTGCTTGTAGGGCATCCAAACGACTATTCACCCCGATCGCATCGTGAATGTAGCGTCTTTTCTGCCCGTGTTCTTTCAGCATCCGCACGGTCGCGGCAATTTCCGGGTCATTGGTGGTCACGGCACCCCCATCGCCACAAGCCCCTAAATTCTTGGTAGGGAAGAAGCTAAAACAACCGATATGACCGATATTGCCCACCTTTTTTCCCGCCCATTCCGCCCCGGTTGCTTGGGCGCAGTCTTCAATAACAAACAGGTTATGCGCTCGGGCAATTTCCATCAACCTTGTCATTTCTACGGGACGACCGAATAAATGAACGGGGATAATGGCCTTCGTTTTAGGGGTAATGGCCGCTTCGAGGCGATCGACATCGAGATTGAATGTGGCGCGATCGATATCGACAAAAACGGGGGTCGCCCTCACTTCTGAAATCGTTTCCGCCGTGGCAATAAAGGTAAAGGGACTGGTAATAACCTCATCTCCCTCGCCAATATTCAGGGCGCGGAGTGCCAAATACAGGGCATCCGTTCCCGAATTACAGCCCACGCATTCCCTCGAGCCAATATACTCGCCAAATGCGGTTTCAAAGTCGGAAACGGATTTTCCGCCAATGTAGCGACCCGATCGCAGGATTTCAAGGACCGTCGCATCGACTTCTTCAGCGATCTGTCGGTACTGTCGGGTCAGATCGAGGGGGGGAATATTGTTCACTCGCACAACACCTAAAAAATTTTTTATTATCAAATCAAAAAACTGTCATTTTGTCATGGGGGGAGGTGCAATGGGGAAATCTCGAGCGATAGCGTGATACAGTTTGGGCAGAGCGTTACCCCCAGAATTTTCATGATGTCTGCTGCTGCTTTGAGTCAATCTTCTTGCTCGTTAAAACATGACGAACTCGCCAGCATTTTAATCGAGACGGAAAATGTATTGATTATTCAAGATTTGGATGGGGTTTGCATGGGTTTGGTGAAAGACCCTCTCACGCGAGTTATCGATCCTCAGTACGTGGAAGCTGCGCGATCGCTTTTAGGACATTTTTATGTTTTGACAAACGGGGAACATATTGGCAAGCGAGGCGTTAACGGCATTATCGAACGAGCGTTTGGCGATGCCGCACTCGTCAAAGAACGAGAGTTGTATTTACCCGGTTTTGGGGCGGGGGGCGTACAGTGGCAAGATTGCGATGGTCGGGTTTTTCATCCGGGAGTTAGCGATCGCGAATTAACGTTTTTAGCGAGCATTCCCCAACGCCTTCGAGAGCAACTCCATTCTTTTTTTCAAACTCGTCCCGATCTTTTATCCGAGGAGAAAATCGAGGCGTGTATTGTCGCTTCCGTGTTGGATAATAAAGTTTCTCCCACGGCAAATCTGAACACGATCCATGCAGAACTTTGCGATCGCACCGAGGATTATATTGCCTTGCAACAGGAGATGGCAACTTTGCTGGACGAACTCCTTCAAGAAGCTGAAATACAGGGTTTACACAATTCATTTTTCGTCCATTACGCGCCTAATTTGGGACGGGATGAAACGGGAAAGGAAATCGTGCGTTTTGCTCGCGAAAACGATTCGGGAACGACGGATTTTCAGTTTATGTTACAAGGGGCAGTGAAGGAGGTGGGCGTTTTAGCTATCCTCAATCGCTATTATTGGCAACGAACGGGAATTTATCCTTTGGGAAAAGAGTTTAGCGTTCGACAGGCACCGAGAAGGCAAGAAGACTTATTACAACTCATTCAACAAAATTTTGACCCCCGAGAAATGCCGCTTTTGCTGGGAGTGGGAGACACGGTGAATAGTACCGTCGAAGAGAAAAACGGCAAAATTGCCGTGGGACGAGGGGGGAGCGATCGCAATTTCTTGCAGTTAATTCAAGCCATTGGTCAAGAAGGCGATCGCGATAATATTATCGTTTATGTTGATAGTTCCCGAGGAGAAGTGAAAAATCGCAAATCCGTGCGCTGCGATCGCGTGAATGGGGAACTGAAAGTTATAGAAGGACCCTGCGATCCTCGCGATACAAATGACCCGTTAACTTTAAATGTTATTTTTCCAGAAGGTCACGAACAATATTGCCAATTCTTGCAAAAGGTCGCTCGACTAAGAAATACAAGATAAAGCTTTAACGTAACTTTTGGAAGTTATGATACTTTAGACCCAGTTGCTGAATGGCGATGAAATATCTCTACTCATTGTCAATCATCTTACTCACTTTAGCGCGATATAACAATTTTTTTTCCCGATCGCAATAGCCAACATAACGAACTTTAACAGTTTCTCCCACTTCTGCCGATCCTTCCATAAGTTGATGCCATTGGGGATCGTAGGCAATTTCTTCTCCTACCACAGCGATCGCGTCTAATCCCCATTGTTCGATTAAAGTTTCAATGGGTTTAATTAAAGGGAGCAAGCGCAAGGCAGGAAGTTGAGGATTGTTCTGTACTGCATTGACCGCCGTCGGCCATTGTAAGAGCCAAGATTCTATAATTTGCAAACACTCGCGCTGAAAGTCTTGGATTAGCTCTTCTTGCTGTCCCGCGAGTTGTTGTTGCAAGCGATCGCACTCTCGTTTCCAGTCGATCTCTGGGTTGCGATCGGATATATCGGGAGAAAACTCTCCAATCAGTTTTGTGAGAGAAATTTGTAATGCTTTCGCTAACTTTTCCAAATTTTCCACCCGCATTTTAGCAAGATTGCCCTGTCGTAATTGTCGAACTTGCCATTCTGAAACGCCAGCAAGACGAGTTAATTGTTTAAAACTCGGAATATTCGCTTGCTGCATCAATTCTTGCAAGCGTTGGCTATTTTGATTCATGGGTTAAAATCCCCTTCCCCACAATTGCGGAGAAGAGGCAAGAGGGAATTACTGGATTCTTAACAATTCAACATCAAAAATCAGCGTAGCATTGGGAGGAATGACCCCACCAGCACCTCGCGCGCCATAACCCAAATCTGGCGGGATAATTAACTTGCGCCGTCCTCCGGGTTTCATCATACCCACGCCTTCATCCCAACCTTTAATCACTTGTCCGATGCCAATTTTAAAAGAAAAAGGCTGATTGCGATCGCGGGAACTATCAAATTTCGTGCCGTCTTCTAAGGTTCCCGTATAGTGGACGACGACAGTAGCACCGGTTGCGGGAGGATCGCCAACCCCTTCTTTAATAACGACGTATTGGAGTCCGGACTCCGTAGTCATAACATTTTCTTCGCTCACGTTTTCCTGAGTTTGTGGAACATTCGAGGCATCTGCAAGAGATTCCTCTGGTGTTAGTGTACCTGTTGTCACCTCAGTTGCAGAAGAAT
>JBFRWJ010000006.1:0-11457 GCA_051439525.1 Spirulina sp.
CGTTAACCGCAACCACCTCAAAATTAAAGGAAGGAAGAGACGGAGACGATACGGTTTTTTGAGGAGCGGGTTTATCGAGCGATCGACTAACCTTTTGAGGCTTTTGAGGGCGGGTTTCAGCAGGAGCAACTCGTTCTTCAATCGGCAAAATATCCTCATCTCTGAGTTCTAAGACTCTTTGAAATTCCTTGAGTCTTTGACGCTGCTTCTCTCTCACGGGAAAAGCGATTTTGACAACTTTACGATAGGCAACTTCATAACGCTTGAGCTTTTGGAAACGTTGATATAACGGTTGTTTGATTTCCTGCTCGATCCGTTGTGCCTCTTCCGAAGATATCCCCAACTTTTGACGGTATTCATCTAACAGCATGCGACTGAGATCGTCTAACTTCCCCGTTTCCCAATCAATCTCATCCTTGTCCTCATTAACAATGTGTTGGACTCGCTTGCGATAAGTTATCTTGGGGTCATCTTGCGGTGCTTTCGCAATATAAATTCGATACCCTTGTTCGACGGGATAAAACTGCGGAGTCATCGCCGGAGCCGCTTCCTGTACCTTTTGCAGCGCATAATGATGTAACTCATCTGCCGAGATTTTTCCGTCTCCATCCGCATCGGCAACTCCCGTCGCAATCCCTTCAATGAGATACTGAGTGTAAATGGAAAGTTGAGACTCATCCTGTTGAAAAGACGATTGCATCGCCGAAGAAGACGTTAAAATCGCTCGTCCTCTTCCCCCTAACTCCGCTTGAATATCTATCTCTCCATCATCTTTTGCCGTCAATCCCTTCGCGATCGCGCCACTGTAACAACAATCTAAAATGACCACCTCTCGCTCAGAAGAACTATCCGTGAGTTGCTGTTGCAAAAAATACGCCGATACTGCCGTTACCGGATTAATCCCCCGTCGCGCCTCCTTTTGAGTTTGAGGGGTAGCAAAATAGAGATTGCGGTTGCGATCTTTGACCCCATGACCCGAAAAATAAAATAATACCAGATCCTCAGACTGACGATTTGCCAACAAGCGATCGATCGCCGTCTCAAACTGCATTCGATCTGGATTAATTAAGGGCGTAACCTCAT
The DNA here is from genome assembly GCA_051439525.1 of Spirulina sp. Lineage (GTDB taxonomy): Bacteria > Cyanobacteriota > Cyanobacteriia > Cyanobacteriales > Spirulinaceae > CCY15215. The sequence continues at coordinate 1,084 of JBFRWJ010000006.1, forward strand.
CAAAACCGCCCATCTCTTTATCCTGCAAAACCGTCGCCAATTGTTCCACATCCTTCACTGCACTGGGTAAAGGATTAAAAGGTTTTTGATATTCGCTCACTCCCACCAATAAAGCAATTTTGACCACTTCTCTCCCCTAACCATTGATAAAATCATCAATTTGCGGCAGCACCTTATCGATATCTTCCGGACGACTGAGCTTAATTTCCAGTTCTTTCCCATTTCCTACCGCTTTAATCTCAACAGTACGTCCCCAAAGATTATTGCCGAGAGACCGTACCAATGGTTTGAGAGAGTTGATGTTAATGGAGGCTTGCAGTTGACCTAACAAAAATCCACCTATCCCTTTTGCATTGGGATCGGCAGTCTCAATGGGAATAAACTCAACCTCTTTCACTCCTTCCTCTGCCTGCAAATCCGATCGCAGGGTTGCCGTTGCATCTTGTAACGCTTCGTCTTGTAACTGAGGATCGGCTAGGACAATGGTGATGGGGAAATTTGGTTCGGACATCCTTAATGTATTTCTCTAACCTTGACATCCCTCCATTATAAATCCAACACTTCTAATAATCCCACCGTCCCCGTGAAAAAGATATAGACTCCCGACGCGATCGCATTTTTCTGTCGGCGAAAAGCAACAAACCCACCGATAATTCCCTCAATTAAATGACTCAACAAGACAAATCCAGTCAACCAAAGAATCGGCATCAGAAAATGAGGCAATTCTTGGGATTGAGAGCGAAAATAAAACATCCATATCTGCAACGCGATCGCGCCGGTTATCAAAATCGTAGAAAGCACTTTGATGAAAATTAAATACTTGCGATCGATCGCTTTGAGATTCATGGTTAATTTAGTGGGTCGAATGCTTGCCTGGGCTACTGACAGAATACCAAAGATAGATTAAGCCGAGATCGATCGTCACCAGAACTCCTAAGTAATTATCTAGCCGAGTTTGAACCTGATGTCAATGCGTCCAGAGTAATTCTGAATTTTCAAGGACAAAGTGTACGGATAGTGTACGAAAATAACCGTACACTATCCGTACACTAAATTTTCTGATGAAAGGAACGAAGACAAGTTCAATTAGCTAGTCGTGAAAAACCTCAAAAGGTTAAATTTATTACTCATCAAGACGATCGCAACAATAGGAATTTTCACGAACAAGGGGGCAAAGCACAGACAGAGCAAAAAGCAAACCAGCGCGACGATCGCGGCGGTTAGTTTGATAATTTCTTCATTGCTGCTGAGGTTCAAACAGATTGCCATAAATGCAATCGATAAACCAATTGCGAGAGGTGCAAACATAATAATCCTACAAATTGTAGACTTTAGACTTCAGAAGGATGAAAGCGTTCTTTCGGTATCAACCTACTTCCGTCTCTCCACATTGGGCGATATTGCTATACGTCCTAATACATCACTTCGAGCGCTAAATCCCGAAGAATGCAGAAAAATCTTGAAAACCGATTCAGTCGGTAGCGTTAATTTAGTTGTGGGGAGATGAACGTTGTACATTCCGCTACTGTTGTACATCGATTTCCCAAACCTGTCAAGCGAATTCAGCAAAAAACTTTGCCCGGAACTGCGATCGCGATCGCATTCGAGGGGAGATCGCGATCGTCTCTCCCACGGGATACCGATCTCCGCGTCAACCGATCGCGATCGTGTCAAGATTCGATCGAATTCACAGCAGAGGGAGGGGATCGATCGCCCCCTTCTTTGAAGAAGTAGGAGACACTAAATAGTATCGGATTCATCTTCTGGCTTCTTGAATTATGTTTCCTCCCATTCGCCTCCTTCCCGGTTCTATCGCTGAAATTTTGGCAACCGCCAGCGAAACCGGTCAAATTTCCCAAGCCGACCGTTACGGACTGATGGCGGCAATGTGTGAAGAATCTCTAGATGAAGAAGAAATTCGCGCCATTAACCGCCTCCTGCGCGCCATTAACCGAGGCAAAATCAAAATCAGCAAACATTAAATCGCGCGCGAGTCAATCACCGATCCCTCGAGACGCGCACCATCGGAGAGATACCATGACATCCAACCTCGCTACCCCCTTAACCGACTTCTTGCAAAACGAATTGGCCCTTCCCGCCGATTCCATCAATTTAGCATTGCGCCACCGGGAACAATCCCCCAGCATCCTGCCCATGATCCTCTGGCAATACGGATTGATCAGCCTCGAGCAAATGGATCGAATCTTTGATTGGTTGGAAACCGCCTACGCGATCGGTTAGTCGGACTTCGATCGAGCCCGATCGCGCTAGGATGTTCGAGGAATGAGGCAAAATAGAGGAAGAAATGCGGGCGTTCATCCCCCGCCCATCGCACTCTATCCCTATCCCTCCCCTAATGCAAGGAACTATCCTTGGCGAAAGATACGGTATTACTCGCCATCTCTCGACTGGAAGATTCAGCCAAACCTACCTCGCTGAAGACCTCAATTTACCCGGAAATCCCCGCCGCATTCTGCGTCAAATTTCTTTGCGATCGCGCCACCCCCGACTGGTCAAATATGCCAGACATCTCTTCAAAAAGGAAACGCGCATTCTCGCAGAAGTTAGCGAACATCCCCAAATTCCCAAACTCTACGATCGCTTTGAGCGGGATTATCATTTTTACCTCATCCAAGACTATATTGCAGGGGATTGCCTCGCCGATTTCCTCAAAGGCCGACGTTTAGATGAAGAGCGAACCATTGTACTCCTACAAGAAATCTTATCGATTTTAGCTTTTATTCACCAACGCGGACTCATTCACCGGGCCATCAGTCCGAAAAGTTTGATCCGTCGGGGGAAAGATAACCGCCTCGTGTTGGTGGATTTTGGGAACGTGCAACAAATCGGCACCCTCGATATTAATTCCCAAGGGACGATCGGTATTCGCGGCGCGATCGCCACCCCGGGTTACGCGCCCCCAGATCCCCGAGGGAAACCCGATGCCAGTTATGATGTTTATGCGGTGGGCGCGATCGGCATTCAGTGCCTGACGGGATTGCCTCCCCAAGCGTTACCCCGAGACGATCGCGGAGTCTCGTGCTGGCGAGATAGCGTCAACATCGGCGATCGCTTTGCCGAATTTCTCGAATGCGCCATTGCCGAAGAGAGCGATCGGCGCTATGCCAACGCCACGGAAGCCCTCTCGTGGTTGAATGCTTCTCCGATAACTGAGGTCGATGAGAGCGAGATTTCAGCAATCCCGGCATCCACCCCCACGATTCCTTTAACGCAAACCCCACTCCCCATTCCGCAAACGCCCTTCTCGGGGGAACATTTACTCTGCGGGCGCTATCGCCTCCTCAATACCTTGGGAGAAGGGGGATTTAGCTGTACTTTTCTGGCGCAGGACGAAAAATTTCCCGGGATGCCCGAATGCGTCGTCAAACATTTGCAACCTTACTGTAAAACCCCCGAAACCCTCTATCTCGCCCGACGTTTATTCGATAGCGAAGCGAAGGTTTTGAGTCAATTGGGGCAACATCCCCAAATTCCCCGCTTGTTGGCACATTTTGAAGAAGATAACGAGTTTTATCTCGTGCAAGAATATATTGCCGGTCACGATTTGCAACAAGAACTCATTCCCGGTCAATCTTTACCGGAAAGTACCGTCGTTGTTATCTTGCGCGATATTTTAAAAATTCTGGCTTTCGTGCACGAAACTCGCGTCATTCACCGAGATATCAAACCCGCTAATATTCGCAGGCGAGAGAAAGATGGGCAACTCGTCTTGATCGATTTTGGGGCAGTCAAGCAAGTGGAAGAACGTTTGGATAAAAACGGGACGAGCAATCTCACGGTAGGTATCGGTACCCCGGGTTACATTCCTAGCGAACAGGCTCAAGGTAAACCCAAGTTTAGCAGCGATGTTTATGCGGTGGGAATCGTTGCCATTGAAGCGTTAACGGGGATAGATCCGGAACGCTTGCCCGAAGATCCCGATACGGGGGAACTCCTTTGGCACGAGAGTATCCATGTGAGTGCCGATCTGGCAGAGATTATCGATCGCATGGTGCGCTATGATTTTCGCCAGCGCTATGACTCGGCAGCCGAAGCCCTCGCGGCGATCGAGAATCTTCTCCACCGTCCGACGCGACCTTTGCAGAGATCCCCATTTTCTCTCACGCATATTTCCCCGGGTTTGCGCCAAGGGATTCTCGGGGTGGGGGTTGCCGGGACGATCGCGATCGCGCTATTTTTAGCCGGACGCAAGCATCAACCTTTGCCCGTCTTGCCGGATGAGTCGGAAGTCCCCCTTGCGGTTTCTCCCGGGGCATCTGTGGATGCGGAAACGCCTCCAGAGGTCGCCCTGCCGGAATTATCGGGGGAAACGATTCCCTTAAACTTTCCAGCGATCGATGCGGAATATCATCCCACTCTCAATAAAATTGCGATCGCGACGGATAATCCCCCCCGTCTCGTCGTTTATAGTCCTTTTTCCCGCCGCCAGCAAGAGATTCGCCTCGATTATCCGCCGATTGCCGTTTCTGTGGGTCCGAAGGGGGAATTTGCCACCATCGGTCACGATCGCCATCTTTCTTTGGTCAATTTGCGACAGGGACGAGTGGTGAAAACCCGCTCTCTCGCGATCGATCTGTTTGATGTGGTTTTGGGAAACAATGGCTGGGCTTATCTTTCCCCCCAACGCGATCGCCGCTTGTGGGCGATCGATTGGAAAACCGAGGAAGAATTCCCCACCCCAGAAGACGATGTGCGAGATTTTTCCCAAACCCATTATACGCTACACCCGAGTGGGAACAGACTGTTCGGCATTACGGGGCGATCGTCTACTCCCACCATTCAGCAAATCGATCTCGTTCGCGGCCAACCCAATCCTACCCACCAATTTACACCAACATCCGGGGATTTTTCGGCGGGGAATTATTTATGGTTCGATCGCGAAAAACGTCGGGTTTTAACGGAGGGGGGCGCAATTTTTACCTTGATTTTCAATCGCAATACTCGCACCATCGACGTTCGTCGCTTGCCGATTACTGCCAGTGGCGATGAAAATGGGGCATTCGCGGGCAGGCTGACCTTCTCCAGTCTATCCCAAAAAATTATCGTTTTAGAGCGCAACAGGGCGATCGCTTCTGCCGCTTTCGATCGCCTCTCGATCTTCGATTACCACACCCTACAACCGCAAACGCTTCTCCTTTTACCCACCATTCGCGTCAATGGGGAATCCCGGCGCTTAACGGGTCGATTCGTGTTTGCCAATAGCCGCTCCCGCGAATATTATATCCTCGCCCAATCTTCCCCGGCTGCCAGTTCTCCGTTTTATTTAATTGTCAGCCGATTCTGAGATCCGATCTTGGCGATCGCACTGGGTTAAGATGCAATTAGGACTTACGTATTTGCCCCCTAAATCCCCCAATCCCCCTCCCGTCCCCCATATTAAGGGGGAAAGCCAAAGGATACTTCGCTTTTCAAGGATGGGGGACTTCCGGACTCCGGTTCCCCCCTCTTTTTCCCCCTTCCCAAGGGGGGGTAGGGGGGATGGGGCTAGGGGGGCGAAATTTCGCTAAATTGCGTAAGTCCTAGCAATGTTAAAATGCGATCGCACCCCTGACTCAAAAAATAAGATCTCAGGCCTCCTGCTCGAGGCGATCGGAACTGTTTACTGTTCGCTGTTCACTGAAATGATGCTCGAAACCCTGCAAACTCAACTGTATCAACTCTCGCAATTTGCCAACGCGATCGTGGCGGCACAACTCGATCGCCTGAGCATCACCAGTATCGCCATTGTTTTAATGGCGGGATTGCTCACCAGTTTAACCCCTTGCATGCTCTCGATGCTGCCCATTACCATCGCCTATATTGGCGGTTATGAAAGCGAATCCCGGGGCGATCGCTGGCAAGGTGTCATCCAATCCGCGTGGTTTGCGTTGGGTCTTGCCAGTACCTTAGCGGGGTTGGGCATTATCGCGGCATCTTTAGGTAAAGTTTACGGTCAAATCGGCATCGGGTTGCCCATTTTGGTGAGCGCGATCGCGATTTTGATGGGGTTGAATCTTCTTGAAGTTATCTCGCTGAATTTCCCTTCTTTTGGAGGAAGCGATTGGATTTCTCCCCATCTTCCCAAAAGTATTCGCTCTTATCTGTTGGGGTTAACTTTTGGTTTGGTGGCTTCTCCTTGTAGCACTCCTGTTTTAGCCACCTTATTAGCATGGGTGGGCAAAACGCAGGATATTCTCATGGGGGGCGTTTTACTGTTGTGCTACGCGATCGGCTATGTTGCCCCGCTCATTTTAGCCGGAACCTTTACCGCCTCGATTAAAAAGCTCTTAGAATTGCGTCGCTGGTCGAGTTGGATTAATCCCGTTAGCGGCGTTTTATTAATCGGTTTTGGCACTTTTGCTCTCCTCTCTCGCCTTCCCATTCTTATTCCATGAACTTAGAAGAAACATCTCCAGAACAAATCTCTATTTTAGCCCATTTTAAACAGGCATGGCGACGCAGTCTTAAAATTCTTGCCGATTTGCGCTTGGCGATCGTCCTGTTGCTCGCGATCGCAGTATTTAGTATTTCGGGAACGGTTATCGAACAGGGACAAAGTCTCGCTTTCTATCAAGAAAATTATCCCGAAAATCCCGCGTTATTTGGCTTTTTAACTTGGAAAGTCCTCTTAACGCTAGGATTAGACCATGTTTATCGGACGTGGTGGTTTTTATCGCTTTTAGTGGTCTTTGGGAGCAGTTTAACGGCTTGTAGTTTTACCCGACAAATTCCTACCTTAAAATCTGCCCGACGCTGGAGCTATTACACAAAATCAAAACAATTTACGAAATTGGCATTAAGTGCGGAATTAGAATCTGGCTCTCTCAATTCTCTCGAACCTTTATTACAACAGAACAATTACAAAATCTTTCGCGAAGGCGATAGTTTATACGCTCGCAAAGGCATTATCGGACGCATCGGTCCCATCGTCGTTCACATTGGTATGTTAGTGATTTTAGTCGGTTCGATTTGGGGTGCAATGACGGGATTTTTTGCCCAAGAAATTGCACCGAGCGGCGGAACTTTTCAAATTCAGAATATTATCGATGCGGGACCTTTTGCCGCTCCACAAATTCCGAAAAATTGGTCGGTTAAAGTGAATCGCTTTTGGATCGATTATACGCCAGATGGTGTTATCGATCAGTTTTATTCCGATCTTTCCGTCGTCGATCGCCAAGGAGAAGAAGTCGATCGCAAAACGATTTATGTCAATCAACCTCTCCGCTACCACGGGGTCACACTTTATCAAACCGACTGGGGCATTGATGCGGTAAAAGTCCAGTTAAATAATAGCCCGATTTTTCGCCTGCCCATGGCACAATTAAAGACTGGAGGACAAGGGCGATTTTGGGGGACGTGGGTGCCGACAAAAACCGATTTAAGCGATGGCGTTTCTCTCATTGCGAGAGATTTACAAGGGATTCTCTTTGTTTACGATAAAACGGGAAGTTTAATCGGTGCAGTACGAGAAGGAATGGGAATCGAACTCAATGGCATCACCTTAAAAGTGTTAGAATTAGTCGGTTCGACGGGGTTACAAATTAAGGCAGATCCCGGTACCCCCATCGTTTACAGTGGATTTGCTTTGTTAATGATTGGAGTTGTCATGAGTTATTTTTCTCACTCGCAAATCTGGGCGTTACAAGAAGGCGATCGCTTTTATTTGGGAGGAAAAACTAATCGCGCGAAGATAACATTTGAACGAGAAATGTTAGCCATTTTAGAACGGGTTCAAAATACCGCAAAATCCGATTCTACACAACCCGAAAATAGTTAACACTTGAAGCAATGCAAGGATTCACCCCAATTTCTTCAGATTTACTCGCACAGACGCAAGATTATCTCAAAACGGCACCGAACCCGGAAGCAATGGAAGAAAAAATCGAGGTATTGCGGCAAGGTTTGGCAGGTTTGGGATCGCGATCGCTTCTGGCTTTAAATGTTCCTCAAAAATGGAGCAAGCGAGAGATAAAGAAACGCGATTATTTCTATTTTCAAGAAGCCTTAGCACGCTATTCTGGGACTTTAGCCTTTACGCAAACCCAACATCAAACCGCCGGTTCTTTTATTGCCAATGGGGACAATGAAACCCTTAAATCCGATTATCTTCCGCAAATGAGTGGCGGTCAAATTTTAATCGGGGTGGGATATTCTCATTTGCGACGACAGGGACATCCTGTGTTAGAAGCAACTGAAGTAACGGGAGGATACCAAGTATCGGGAAATATTCCTTGGATTACTGGATTTAATCTGTTTCAAGAAGCCGTTATTGCGGCTATATTAGGAGCGGATCGCATTCTCTTTGCACTCGTTCCCTTATCCCCATCTTCTCGAGAAGATTTGCGCTTTTCCTCCCCCATGTCTTTAGCGGCAATGTCGTCAACAAATACGGTCAGTGGAGACTGCGATCGCTATTTTATCCCTACTGATAAAGTGGTGTCTATTAAATCGAGAAACTGGATGCAAGAAAAGGATCGCAAAAGTGTATTAAATGCGACAGCTTTTACATTGGGATGCGCGCGATCGGGGTTGGATATTGTCGAAAATGCCAGTAGAACTCAATCGGCGATTGTCAATACTTTTCTCATTTTGGATGCTCGACTCAAACATTGTCGTCAGAACATTTTAACTGCCATAGAACATCAGAATTTATCGGTAGAGAAACAGTTAAAATTAAGAGCCAATGCGATCGCGTTAGCCAATCAATGCAGTTTAGCAGCCGTAACGGTTTCCCGAGGAGGAGCCAATCAAAAACATCATCCCGCACAACGCATTTATCGAGAAGTATTGGTCTTTACCGTTACAGGACAAACCAATGCCGTGATGGAGGCGACGTTAAAACAGATCGTTGCAACATAAAAACGCTAGATAAGAATTTCTTGGAGAGCCCCTTTAATGGTAGGATATTGATAAGTAAATTCTAATGTTTCTACCGCTTTGGGAAGAACTTGCTGACCTTCTAACACGACGATCGCGGCATCTCCTAAGAGAACTTCAATGGCAAAACTAGGAACGGGAAGCCAAGAAGGACGGTTTAAAACGTCTCCTAAGGTTTGGCAAAATTCTGCCATGCGAACGGGATTCGGTGCTGTTGCATTATACACGCCCGATATCTCCGAGCGAGCGATCGCTGCTAAAATTAAATTGACAATATCCTCCCGATGAATCCAAGAAAACCATTGCTTTCCACTACCAATCGGACCGCCAAGAAAGAGTTTAAAAGGGGGTAGCATTTTCGCGATCGCGCCGCCATTTGCCAAAACAATCCCCGATCTCAAAACAACCAAACGCACCCCAGATGCTTTCACCTTTTCCGCTTCAGCTTCCCATTTTTTACAAACTTCTGCAAGAAAATCCTTGCCCGGGGGGCTATTTTCGTCAAATTCCTCGGTTTCGCTGGTACCGTAATACCCAATTGCCGAAGCATTAATTAAAACTTGCGGTTTGGGGTTAGCTTTCGCGATCGCTTCCACAATTTTTCGCGTTCCGATCTGACGACTTTCGACAATTTCTTGCTTGCGATCGCTCGTCCAACGTCCTTCTGCAAGAGATTCTCCAGCTAAGTTTACCACTGCATCGCATCCAGCAATTTTCTCTTGCCAATCTCCCGATTCTTTCGGTGTATAAGCCACAATTTCTAATTGGGGAAACACGGAAGCGGGAAACATTCTTTTAGCACGTTCTTCATTGCGGGTCAAAACCAGAATATTTTCCTTTTTCTCGTTTAGCTTTTCCACCAAACGACTGCCAACAAATCCAGTTGCCCCTGTAATTGCAATTTTCATAAGTCGCTAATGGGTAATCGGTAATGGGTAATCGGTAATGGGTAATCGGTAATGGGTAATGGGTGATGGGTGATGGGTAAAAATTCATCCTTCATCCTTCATCCTTCATCCTTCCGAAACTCCTTCATCCTTTTCTTCATATGCCATGCCGTTAGCTTCGGCATAGCGATGGAGAAAGCGCATTAATCGTTCCCAGTGGTCGTCGCGATCGATGTCGATTTGACATTCTACGCCCATTAAATCTTCACCCTCATCGCCGCCATAACGAATTTTAACCGAACTCGGGGTGACGTTAATTTCTCCTTCAGAATCAACCAATCGTAAGGTTCCGGTCGCGTGTTTGGTATAACTTTTTAAGATATCTAAAGCATTCAACTGCCGAAAGAACAGTAAAACATTACGGATTCCTGTTTCTTTGCCTCGTCTTAAGCGGATATTGCTTAATTCTTCAAAAACTCCTTGGAAAAATTCTATGGATGGTTTTATTTCAGACATGATTAATAAAGATAGATAGAGATGGAGATCGGGAACGAATAACCAAGAAACTTTTGCTTGTTCTCCGTTCCCAACTTTGGCAACAGTCTAATTT
>JBFRWJ010000007.1:0-11744 GCA_051439525.1 Spirulina sp.
CCTCAGCACTGGCCAATTTAGGGGAATCCGCGATCGCCATGCTAACCGACTTGCTCGAGCATTCTGCGTTGCGCCACCTAGCAACCCGAGCCCTCGCTCAAATTCGCCACCCGGCAGCGATCGAGTCCTTGTTAACTGTGGTTGGCGATCGAGATGCCCGAGTTCGCGCCACCGTTATTGAAGCCTTGGGAACGATTCGCGATCGCCAACTCGTTCCGGTTTTAATCGAAGCCTTAAACGATTTGAACGCAAACGTGAGAAAAGAAGCCGTTATCGCTTTGGGATTGTGGCGGGATTTGTCTTCAGAGTTAGATTTATTAACCGTTTTAAGCCCGCGATTGTACGATTTTAACCTAGAAGTGTGCCAACAGGCCGCGATCGCGATCGGCAAATTAAAAACCTCAGAAGCAGCAACAACTTTATTTCATGTTTTCCAATCCCCTGCAACTCCTCTAGCGTTACAAATTCATCTCATCCGCGCTTTAGCATGGAATGAAACAGAATCGGCTTTAGAATGCTTGCAAAATGTCCTCTTTTTAGCAGAAGAAGAAGGACAGTTAGAAACGATTCGCGTCTTGGGAAGAATTGAAGATCCTCACCTCAAACCCCTTGCCGCTCGCGCCTTACTCGACTTTTTTTCTCGTCAATCTTCATGTCTTGAATCCGTGCCCATTCTGCAATCTTTGATTCAATCTTGGGGACAGTTGGGGGATTCAGAAGCAACAGAGGTTTTAATGCGCTTGCAAGACCATCATACACCCAGTATTCGACTCCACGCGATCGCGGCTCTCAATCGCTGTCAATTTAATTCAAAATTATAAATTATCAATTCAAAATTATGACCCCAAAAAAGAAGTCGCAAGCCTCAGAAGAGAACGTAAACGATTTCGTTCTCGAACCCCTTCATCTCCCTGGTTTTATTCAACCTCATGGGGTTCTCTTGGTGTTGCAAGAGCCGGGATTGAAGATCGTGCAAACGAGCAATAATACAGAGATTTTTTTTGGCATTCCTCCCGAAAGCTTTCTCAACCATTCCTTGAGCCAATTTCTGCCGAAAACTCAAATTAGAAATCTTAAAAAGATAATCGAAAATAATGATTTCGATCGTCTAAATTTTGTCAAAATAAGACTGAAAAAAGATGATAAATATTTGTTTCTCGATGGAATTTTACATCGCAATCCGGACGGTTTTTTGATTCTCGAGTTAGAATCATCGACGTATCGAGATGAGATTGATTTTCTCGGTTTTTACCACTCTCTAAAAAGTGCGAGTGCAAAAATTCAAGATACAGCAAATTTACAAGAAATGTACGAGGCGATCGTGCGGGAAGTGAGGAAGTTGGTAAACTGCGATCGCGTTATGGTTTATCAATTCGATAAGGACTGGAATGGAGAAGTTATTGCAGAAGATAAACGAGACGATCTCGAACCTTTTCTTGGCTTGCACTATCCCGATGTAGATACTAAACCCTGTCGCGATCTTTACTCTTCAAATTGGTTGAGATTAATCGTTGATGTGAATTCAGAATCTGCCAATCTCGTGCCTCTCAATCACCCTAAAAATGAGCAACCTCTCGATTTGAGCGATTCTGTTTTACGAGGTTTTTCTCCCTGCCATCGGAAATATTTGCAGAATATGGGAGTTTGTTCCACATTAGTCATGTCTTTAAAACGGAGCGGGAAATTATGGGGACTCATTTCTTGCCATCATTATACCCCCAAATACGTTTCTTATGAATTGCGTCAAGCCTGCGAGTTTTTAAGTCAAATCGTCTCCAGCGAACTTCTTGCCAAAAAAGAAGCCGAAGATTATGACTATCAAATTCAATTAAAATCTACCCAAGTAAAACTCACTGAATATATGTCGATAGAAAAGAATTTTATCGACGGTTTGCTCGCAGGCAATCCCAATTTACTCGATGTCGCCAATGCTGGTGGTGCGGCAATCTATTGGCAAGAAAATTTTAGCACAATTGGCAATGTTCCCGAAAATGCGGCTCTGGAAACATTGATTGATTGGTTACAAGAAAATATTCAACAAGATGTTTTTGAGACAGATTCTCTCTCTCCGTTGTATCCCGAAGCAGAAAACTATAAAGACATTGCCAGTGGTTTATTGGCAATTTCTATCTTACCCAAAAATTATATTTTGTGGTTGCGACCGGAATTTATTCAAACGGTGAATTGGGCGGGGGATCCAACTCAACCGATTGAGAAAAAGGTAGATTCTGAAGGCATTTTGCGCTCTTCTCCTCGTGGTTCTTTTGCACTTTGGAAAGAAACCGTTCGCCTCAAATCTTTACCTTGGAAACCTTGTGAAGTTGAGGCAGTCAAAGATTTGAGAAATGCAATTGTTAATATTGCTTTGCGTCAAGCAGACGAACAAGCGAAATTAGCCCGAGAGTTGCAGCGTTCTAATGACGATTTAGAAAAATTTGCTTATGTTGCTTCCCACGACTTGCAAGAACCTTTAAATTTAATTTCGAGTTACGTGCAGTTATTGGAAATGCGCTATGGCGATCGCCTCGATGAAGATGCTAAAGAGTTTATTAATTTTGCAGTAGAAGGAGTAACGCATATGCAAACATTGATCGATGATTTGCTGACTTATTCGCGAGTGGGAACAAATAATAAAAGATTTGTAACTGTCGATATAGAAGAGGTTTTAAATCGTGCTTGCCTGAATCTGAAAACAAAAATGAATGAAAATGAGGTAACAATCCTTCGCGATCGCTTACCTTCGGTGTTAGGCGATCGCGTTCAACTCGTGCAAGTATTCCAGAATTTAATCGGCAATGCGATTAAGTTTCGTCAAGAAGAACCCCCCGAAATTCAGATTAGAGTAGAAGAGAGAGAAGATGAATATTTATTCTCCGTTCGCGATAATGGCATTGGTATTGAGTCGCAATTTAGCGATCGCATTTTTATCATCTTTCAACGCTTGCACCCTCGAGATGAATATCCCGGTACTGGAATTGGTTTAGCATTATGTAAAAAAATTGTTGAGCGTCACGGTGGAAAAATTTGGTTGGAGTCGGTATTGAGGCAAGGTTCGACCTTTTATTTTACCCTCCCCCGATAAGAATTGAGAGTTGACAGTTGAGAGTTGACAGGTGATAGTTGACAGTTGAGAGTTGACAGGTGACAGGTGACAGTCTGGTTTATCCTATCTTTTTGTGCATTTTAAATCGCTCGAATTCTACCCCTTGATGAAGAACAATTTCGGGTTCGACAATCTGAAATCCCTGTTTGAGAAAAAAGAATTTAGATACTTGACTTGCTTCCGTTGTTAAATATTTTACACCGTCCGCGATCGCCGTTTCTTCTAATTTCTCATAGATCGCTTTAGCATAACCTTGTCGAGCATATTGTTTGGAGGTATACAAAAGCGCAATCCGATTTTTTGGATGTAATTGACCAAAACTAACAATCTGTTGTGCTTCAACGATAACCCAGATTAAGCCCATCTGTAATTTTTGCTGAAATACCTCAAAATCTTCGGGAAAAGATGACCAGATTTTGACTTGTTTGGGATTATAAAAATCGCAGCCAATATTAAGGACAGCATCCCGATAAACTGTCGCGATCGCTTCTGCATCAGTAGGCTCGTATCGGCGGACAATCATAGACTGTGAAGAAATTTAATTCAAAGTGAGAACGGCGCGCTGCAAAATTTCATTGAGAATTGAGTTAACTATTCCCAAGGCAATCGCACCAAATAAAGCACTCCATAAGCCCCAATTCAACCGAAACCCTTCTACTAATTTAGCCGCAAGTCCAAAAATAAAAGCATTCAAAAATAACGCAAAAATGCCAAAAGTGAGAAAATTAATCGGAATCGCCAAAAAATCTAAAATAGGTTTGACGAACCCATTGAGAAGGCCAAAAACAATACCCGCCTGAATTGCTTTTTTCGTACTGTCTACTTCAATTCCCAAAGGCAAGCGGGCAATAATGAGCAGACTGCCTGCTGTCACTAAAGCCGTAACAAAAAAGTTAAGAAGTGCGTCAATCATTTCTTTTTCCAGATTCAAGCTCGTACACGATCGCGATCCTAACTCGCAGTTCGAGCGATCGACGGTAAAAGTTATGAAATTTAATGGGAGGGGAAGAAGAAAAATTCATCCTTCATCCTTCATCCTTCATCCTTCCGAAATTCCTTCATCCTTCCGAAATTCCTTCATCAATTTTGACGAAACTCGATAATATTGCCGAAAGGATCGACGCGACAGAACCCTGATTGTCCAGCCGGACTATTCCAGTTCACGATCGCATTTCCTCCCGCATCGACGGAAGAAGATTCAACATTGACCTTACTGGCTTGAACTCCCGCCAACCTAGCAGCCACTTCATTTTGACAGCTATTTAACAGTCCCGTGGACGTTGTCGGTTGAGAGGAGGTAGAAGGCTGGGGAGAGGGTCGAGAAGAAGGTTGGGAAGAAGAGGAAGAGGGTCGAGAAGAAGGTTGGGAGGAAGAGGGAGAGGGTCGAGAAGAAGAAGGTCGGGTCGTACTCGGCGCACTGCGGGGGTAGCATTCCCCGCGCCAACTGCTGAGAACCCCCGCCGAATTTTCCGCGACATCATTCCCTAAATAGCCCCAAGCCATGGCGCGATTCATCCCGCGACGTTCTCGTCGTCCCCGGTTGGTTTCGACCACGCAATCGTATACAACTTCATTTTGGGCGACGGCGGTTAAGGGGGGAATAGCACCCACGACTAGGGTTGCTGCGGTTAAAGTCAAAACTAGCGTTTTCATGCGATCGCTCACGATTTCTACTCCTTCCCAAACATAATAGTATTTTCTTTCGGGACGTTCCGGACGGGGCAATCTGTTCCCTGCAATCTCAATTTGCGATCGCGCTTTCTCCACGTTCTCTCCTCTCCGCTTTCGCGATCGCTTTTTTTCTCTCCCGATTGCGTATCAATTTTCTGTAAAATAACCTACATCTATCTTGGGTTCTCTCCAGAGACTTTTTGAGTGCATTGGTTTTTAAAATACTCATTTTTGTGCATCTATAAAATACACAAAAAAAACTTTAATCGAATGATTTTCTCTCGCTATAATTTCATTATCCGTCTCACTATTGTCATTTTTGCGATCGTGGTCTCCATCTTGTTTTATTGGCAACTTCAGGCTCAATATCACTATGAAATTAACCTGATTCGAGAACGAGTAAGAGAGGCAGCAATTCAAATCAACGAATCAATAAAAACGACAACAGACTATGTCGAACAAATGCAAGTGCGAGCCAATTCATTTTACGAGATCGGTCAAATTGGTATCGCAGAATCTCTGCTCTTTGATAATTTAACAGAAACAGAAGAACGAGGTAAGATTTCCTATAATTTAGATACCATTCCCCCCCCTTATACCGATCGCTTAATTGGCAATTTGACCGGACTGGGTTCTCTACGCGATCGCGACTCCGATTTTTATCGGGAGATCGAAATGGCTTTTTCTCTCAATCCCCTATTTCAAACTGCTTTAAAAGTTATTCCCAATGATATTCGCGCCTACTATCTCTCCCGAGAGCAATTTATCAACCGCTTTCCTTGGGTAGATTCGCAAATCTTTCGCTTTCAGAATGATTTATTAATTTCGGAATTATTCGAGCGATCGCTTCCTGAAAATAATCGCGATCGCGAGCAATTTTGGACGACGGCTTATCTCGATCCAGAAAGTAAAAATATCGGCGTCACTTGTGCTGCTCCTGTTTATGAAGGGAACGAATTTCGCGGGACAATTGCCCTTGATATCACTTTAAATGAATTAAGTAAAATTTTAGAAAAAGCACAATTTAAACAAGGAAAATTATTTTTAATCAATAATGGCGGTCAAGCCTTAGCCTATCCGGAAAATCAAACTCAAACAATCTCTGAAGTTCAATCCATTTGGAATCTGATTCCTGCCAATCTCAGAGAACAAATTTATCAGTTTCTCCAAGGTGAAAATTTAAGCAGTCAAGCATTCGGTCAATATTTATTTTTGCATTCTAATTTGAATCAAGCGCCTTGGTCTTTAGTCTTCTTTACTAAACAAATCGATATCCTTATTCCGATTTTAGGTCAATTGGGATTGGGTTGGGGTCTTCTGATTGTGGGTTTGACATTAATGCTCGCGATCGCCAATCAAATTATTGCTGGAGAATTTATTATTCCTGCCAGTCAACTCATCCAACATATTGAAACATCCAGTCAAAATAAAAATCCAGAAATCCCTCAAAATATCACCCGAGATTGGTTACCTTGGTTTGAGACAATCTCGCGCATTTTTCAAGAAAATCAACAAATGACGGCGGAGTTAGTTCAACAAGAAAAAATGTCTAGTTTGGGTCAACTTGTTGCGGGAATTGCTCACGAAATCAATAATCCTGTTAATTTTATTTACGGGAATGTCGCCTATGTCAGAAATTATGCTAAGGATTTATTAGAATGTATCTATCTCTACCAACAAGAATATCCCGAACCCACCTCGAAAATTAAAGAACAACAACAAGAAATCGATCTAGAATTTTTAGAAGACGATTTGCCCAAATTGCTCGAATCTATGGAAGTGGGTGCCAATCGCATTCGAGAAATTGTGCTTTCTTTGCGTAATTTTTCTCGTCTCGACGAATCCGATAAAAAACAAGTGAATTTGCACCAAGGGATTGAGAGTACCTTAACGATTTTAGAAAATCGTCTCTCGTTTTCAGAAGAAAAACAAATCATTGAAATTCATCGAAATTATGGAGAATTGCCCTTAGTTGAATGTTATGCAGGTCAACTCAATCAAGTTTTTTTAAATATTATTGGCAATGCGATCGATGCTTTGCAAGAATCGAACAAAGAGCAAAAATATATTGAAATCGCTACTGGATTACTGGATGAACGGTGGATTCAGATTAAAATTTTTGATAATGGTATTGGGATTAATGCAAAAGTACAAGATCGCATTTTCGATCCTTTCTTTACCACAAAACCTGTCGGGAAAGGAACGGGTTTGGGCTTATCGACCAGTTATAAAATTGTTGTAGATCGACATCAAGGTAAATTAAAATGTAATTCTGTACTTGGAGAAGGAACGGAATTTATTATTGAAATTCCCGTAATGAGTTGATTGTTATTAGTTATTGGTTATTGGTGATGAAAGAAGAAGGAAAAGCACGATTTAAAATTGGCGAGGCATTTTTTCGCGAAGAAAGCCGTATTGTTCGAGATCTGGGGGTTTTGGCGGCAGCAATTTATCGGCGGGAAATGGTAGAATTGCGAGTATTAGAAGCAATGGCAGGGTGTGGGGTACGGAGTTTGCGCTATTGGTTGGAAAGCGGAGCAACTTGGATTTTAACCAATGAAGGTAACCCCGATCGCATCCCGCTACTGGAAGTCAATTTACAAGAAGCGATCGCGCGACAACACTGTCAAATTACCTGCGAAAATGCCCATCGTCTCTTTTTTCGCTGTTTCGATCGCAAAGATTATTACGATCTCGTAGATGTAGATTGTTTTGGCTCTGCGGCACCTTATTTAAGCACGGCACTTTGGGCAACTAAAATCGGTGGTTTAATTTATATTACCAGCACTGACGGACGCACGGGAACGGGACATCTTCCCCAAAATAGTTTAGCCAATTATGGTGCTTATGCTCGTTCCCATCCTGCCGCCCGGGAACAAGCCTTACGCTTAATTATTGGAGCAATGCAGCAACAAGCCGCAAGTCAGGGACGGGGAATACAACCGATTTTTTCTTTCTATACCGGAGAAACTTATCGAGTCATGGTGCGTTTATTATCCCAACAACAATTAACCCCGGAAAATTATGGTTTTTTGGGCTACTGTCAAACTTGTGGGGAATATCAAACCGTATCTTGGCGGAAATTAGGGCGATGTATTTGCTCTCGGGATAATACCCCTTTCACGCTAACGGGAGCAATGTGGTTGGGAGTTTTACACGATCGCGCTTACCTCGAAAAAATGCAAGATTTAGCGAGGAAATGGAATTGGAATCGATGTGTAGAATTGTTAGAAATCATGGCGGGAGAAGCTGATTTCCCTCCTTATTTTTACACATTAGGAGAGATTGGACGGCGAGGAAAAATGGATATTCCCCCGCGATCGCGTCTCATTTCAGCCCTAAAAAATCGCGGCGATCGCGCTACCGTGACTCACCTCGATCCCCAAGCGATTAAAACCGATGCGAGTTTGGCAACTTGTATTGAAATCGCGCGATCGCCGAAAAGCGATCGCTGAAGCGATATTGCAACAAGGCGATCGCGTCAGTGCATCCGGAGGACGAATCGCAGGACTTCAGCTAAAAACGCAAACACCTTGCTATCATTGGATTATAGATTTCGCACAAAAACAAAGCAATGAAAACTTCAGCAGAAATGATTCATTTTAACCTTGACATTTCGCCAGAACTTAATGAAACTTTGGAAGAACTAGCGCAAAAAATTGGTGGCACAAAAACTGATGTATTGCGTCAAGGGATTACTTTACTTTATCTCATGCTTGAAGCTAAAGAACAGGGTAAAAAATTTGGAATTGCAGAGCCCAATCAAGATTTAAGCGTTGAAATCGATCTTTGATCCCGGTATAAATTTATATTCAATGATGTCCGATTCCCCAAATCCAGAAAAGTTAAGCAATGAAAATCGGTTTCAACTTGTCTCTGTTACCGAAAAATTGGTGACTACAGGTTCTCTTAAATTATCTTCCCCGGAGGAAGCTAAATCAGAACGTCAAAATATAGACAAAGATAAAGAATTAGAACGAGAGCAAAAACGAATTAATTTTTGGGTCAAGGATATCAGCGTATTTCTCTTTCTACTCTTTATTGTTTTCCTGATTGATATTTATGGTTTTACGGTTTTACTAGATAAAAGTGCATCAGAAATAAAAATTAGATTTGCTTTAGTCGTCTTGAGTTCTACTGTTACCAGTTTTCTGAGTTACTTGTTAGGCAAATCAAGCCAATAAGAGCACGCTATAACAAAAAAGCCGTAAACCTTGCTCCTAAATTCTCCATAAAAGTGATTGGATATTATACCAATTTCCAAAAATAAAACTACAGTTCGTTGTTGAACTGTAGTTGGCATTAGAAAACTTGGGATTAATGAGTTTTCCGAACTGCCTCGACTAAATAGGAGAAATAAAAACGAGTCCCCGTCATATCTTTGCGTTTAATTTCAAAACCCTTCTGTTCTAACATATCCATCACGTCAAATTTATGGTGCATGTAAGCGCGGGTGGTTTTACTCGGTCCGGGAAACAGTTCGCCGATTTTTTTCAACAACATTAAACAAACGGTAAAGGGGGCAAAACTTAAAATAATACGCGACTCGGCCAAACTCGCTAAATGTCCAATCATATGTTTGAGTTCTTTGGGAGGATAATGAATGAGAACATCCAAACAAATAACTGTATGATATTTCCCCGTAGCGGCTTCTAAATCTTTCGTTTCAAAGATCGGCTTATTCCTATCTTGCAGGATTTTGTCTGCCCTTTCTCGGGCTTCTCCCACCATCTTTTCCGAAATATCGCTCGCGTATACCGTGGCTCCTGCTGCAGCTAAGGGAATGCTGAGACTTCCCACCCCGCATCCCGCATCAAACACCGACAAATCTGTCAGATCGCCATCTTCGCGCAACCAAGCGAGCACTTTATCGATGGTTTGCTGGTGTCCGTTGCGAATGTCCAATTGTACCTTGCTGACATCATCGCCATCGCCGTAAATTCTGCGCCAGCGATCGAAACCCTTGGTATTGAAGTAGTCTTTAACGATCGTTTTATCGTCTATGGCTTGCATTGCATCCCCCATCCCGAGATTATTGTCATAAGTTATCACTCTACCAGCTTTTGTCCCGTTATTTTTCCGGCGACCCTCTGGGCGATCGCGGATGGCTCCCGATATAATAAATTCAGATTCTCTCGAACATCGGCTAAACATAATGAGTAGATTTCCTGATTTCATCATTATTGGTGCAGCCAAATGCGGCACGACTTCTTTACATAATTATCTCAATCAACATCCGCAAATTTATCTTTGTCCCAAGAAAGAAACGTTTTTCTTTCTGGATGAACGAGTTCGCCAAAATCATAAACCTTGGGGAGCCGTTACAACAGAGGAAGAGTATCTCGAATTATTTTCTGCTGCACGAGAAGATGACATTGTTGGTGAAATATCTACAAATTACTATGCTTATCCTGAATCCGCCGAATTGATTCATCGCGCGATTCCTAATGTGAAAATTATTGCTATTTTGAGAAATCCCTGCGATCGCGCTTTTTCGGCTTATCAAATGTTCGTTCGAGATGGCTATGAAAAAAAAGATTTTGCCGATTTGCTCGGGGATCTCGAGTGCAAATATATTAAACGAGGATTTTATTATCGCGAATTGCAACCTTTTTATCAAGTTTTCGATCCGAACAATATTAAGATTTTGTTATTTGACGATCTCGTCAAAGATGCCCACCATTTTCTCAGAAAATTATTTGATTTTGTGGGAGTCGATGCGGATTTTGTTCCCGATATGAGTAAAAGAGGAAGAGTCGGTGGATTGCCAAAAAATCAGACCGTTAATCAACTGCTTACTCAATCCAATCCTTTGCGATCGGCTACAGCTTCGTTATTGAGACTTTTTATCCCTTTAGAAACAAGACAAAAAATACGTTCCTCTCTGATTAAGAAAAATATTGCTAAAGTTAAACTCGGTTCGGAAAGTCGCAATAAGTTAATTGAAATCTATCGGGATGATATTATTGATTTACAAAAATTAATCGATCGCGATTTATCAGCTTGGCTCGTGACGAAATAACAACTAATAGGAAGTCTTTGGTATTGGGCTACCTACTGTACTGGTTGGGATACTATTTTGATTTTTGTTTGCGATCGCGAAAAAATTTTTATGTACTGGACGATCGCTCATTCCCTAGTTTAGCATAAAAAACTAAAAATGTCAGCATTAAAAAGTACGATTGTCGAGACGATCCGACGAATTTTGATAGCGTACCGTCAAGTTACTCAAGCCAAAATTGTGACAATTTCTGGGATTAAAATTCCTATTCCTCCAGATTTACCCTAGGGAGTGTTAGAAGCACTGTATGGTGGATATTATGAACGGCCAGAATTTAAAATTATCAAAGCAGTGTTGCAACAAGACGATCGCGTCATGGAATTGGGTACGGGTTTAGGTTTTCTCTCAACCTATTGTGCTAAAATAGTGGGTTCGGATAACGTTGTGACTTATGAAGCCAATCCTGCTTTAGAACCGTATATTCGTCACGTTTATGAACTCAACCACGTTTCTCCCCAAGTCAATTTTTGCCTTTTAGGAGAACGAGTGGGAGAACAAACTTTTTATGTTTCAAAACGGTTTTGGGCTTCTTCCTTAATTCGGCATTTCCCCACGGATACTCCCATTCAAGTTCCTGTTAAACTCTTCAATGAAGAAGTTAAAGAAAATAATCCTAACGTTTTGATTGTTGATATTGAAGGAGGAGAGTACGAGCTCATTCAATACGCCAATTTCCACAACATTGAAAAAATTATTATGGAGATTCATAAATCTGTAATTGGAGCTGAAAAAATCAAATTCGTCTTGTCTCAATTCAAAGATAAAGGCTTCAAAATAGACCAAAAATTATCAACTCAGCGAGAACTCTATTTAGAGAAAAAAAAATGATGGAGACCCATACCCACTAGAAAATCTCTTGCTATTGCAAAATTTCCGTTCCCGGAATCTTGCCAAAAATTTTCTCGGAGT
>JBFRWJ010000008.1:0-7778 GCA_051439525.1 Spirulina sp.
AATTCAGCGATACGCTCCTCATTCCCAAGCATCTACTGGGACTGAGCGATCGCAATACTTCTGAACCAGATGGTCTTGCTAATGCAGGCAAACCTGAAGTCGAATTAGTCAACCCGGCGATCGCTGCCGACCCGATCGCCGATTTCGATACCCGTTTGAGCACCTCAGCCGCAGATTTAGTGGTGAAACGGGAAAGCTGGTCGTGTGGAGTTGCCCCAGAAATTGGCGCGATCGCTCAACCTCTCGATAAGTTCGATCTGAAAGCGATCGCTCAATCCACCGAGGCAGACGATTCGGAGGATGCCGGGAGTACAGTCAGTGCGGAAGCCGATGCCAACAATCCCTTGGCTAATATGACAGCCGTGAACTTCCAGAATTATTACATCGGCGATCTTACCGGGCCGGCTCGGGATGCCAATCAGTTCGTATTGCGACTTGCTCAACCCGTGGAATTGTTCGACACGACTTGGCTCATACGAGCTTCGATCCCAGTTAATACCTTTCCCACCGCCTCTCTGGACACTAAAACGGGTTTGGGGGATATCAACATCTTTGGGGCTGCTTTGATCGACACGGGCAACCCTGCCCTCAGTGTTGGGGTCGGTCCTCAGATTACTATTCCCACGGCAACCGAAACTAATACAGGCAGCGATAAGTGGTCTGTCGGGATTGCTCACGTTCTCTTCGACGGGCGATCGCCCAAGTTTCAGTGGGGTTATCTCCTCACCTACCAGCACAGTTTTGCCGGGAATCCCGATCGCGCCACGGTTAATGGAGGGGCATTCCAACCCTTTGGTTTTCTCCAACTCGGTCAGGGTTTGTATCTTCGTAGCGCCCCCATCTGGGCGTTCGACTTTGAGAGCGGCAATTACAACATCCCCCTCGGACTCGGACTGGGCAAGGTGATTCAATCGGGCAAGACCACGTACAATTTTTTCGTAGAACCCCAGTATACCGTTGCCCATCAGGGCAATAACCAACCCCAGTGGCAGATCTATTTCGCATTAAATATGCAGTTCCGCTAAATTTGAGAATAAATTGAGAACGCGAGAGGCCGCCATTGACTTCACCCAATATTCAGTATTTATTCATTTCGGCTCTGCTTTTGTTGGGATTTAACTTCGAGGCAGAAAACGCGATCGCGATCGAGGTCGAACTATCCCCAGACATTTTCCTTGATGACCCTAACAATCGTTCGGACGTGGAAAATGTTCCGCAAACCATGCCGAACGTTTTGCCACCCGCACCCTTCGTTACGTCTAAGCCTGAAGACTCGGACCTTCTCCAAGCCTTAGAGGTGGCGAATGCGCTGGACGACCCCCTCGGGCAAGCAACCCTGTTGAGCGACATTGCCCAACAATACGCCGAATTGGGGCAAGCGAATATTGCAGCAGATATCCTTTCCCGAGCCTTTGAAGTGGCCAAAACGATCGAGGACGCGCCCGCAAAAAACAGGATAACAGATGCCATCGTTCGGCAATACCTTGAAATCGGTCAGCCGTCGTCGGCACTGGCGATCGTGGCAAGTCTCGACAATGCCCCGGTCAAAATTCCCCTCATGGGCGCTCTCGCCCAGTATTATACCCAGCTCGGTCAACCCTCTCGCGCTGCCGATATTCTGTCAGACAGTCTTACCCTTGCCGATACTGTTGATGACGCTTCGCTTAAAGCGCGACTTTTGGCCACAATTGCCCTTGAATATAATCGCTTGGGTCAACCCGAGTCTGTGGATCGCTTGCTCTCTCAAAGCCAGACCATACTCGCACGAGTCGCTCGAGGGTTTCCCTTTCAATCTCAGCCCCTCTCGGGCAATTTTGGCTATAACTTTTCTGCTAGTTTTTTCGATACCTCCACGGCAGTGGCGAGCTTCGATCTGCAACTCCAGCAACAGTGGGAAATTGACGACATCCACCTAGTTAGTAACTTCTCCCTTGATTTCGATAACGATCGCTCCGTTAATCAACTGCGTCCGGGGGGGCTGATGTTTGCCAATTATCGGCATCATTTTAGTCGGAAGTGGCACTATTTCACCGACCTGACCGCACAACTCAACCAAGGTTTTTTCTCTGCCTCCACCGAGGATGAAGATACTGTCTTTACAGGAGGAATTGTCATGGGAGGAGGCGTTAATCTGTGGCGAGGAAAATCACCTCAGCAGTTTTTGGATTTACAAATGGGAGTTGGAGTTCGGTACGATTTTGATGATATCGTTTCTGAAGATGTTTTTGTCAGTCGGACAGACCCCGTGCTGTGGATGGCACTTTGGTCTCGAAATTTACCTTTGGGAGCGACAGAAATCGATCAGATACTCGCCTTTTCACCATCACTTACTAATGCAAATAACTTTGAAGTTCTCTCGCGCACGAAATTCTCCATTCCCTTGACCGAAAATTTATCCTTTGTCAATACATTGCAGCTTCGATATCGAAATGAGCCAATTTTAGAAAGCAATCCCAACTGGAATATTTTGTTTTCAACCGGATTTGGCTATGATTTCTAAAGCCACAATTTTGTCGGTGCAAAGGGTTCGATATTGGGGTTGTCGCCGCCGATTTGGTTGGTTCGCAGCAACCAGAAGGACGCGCCGTATTTGAGGAAAATCTCGGCGAGTTTGTCGTTGGCGAGGCGCGGTAACAAGGACGATACGCTGGTTAGGGCTTTGGCAATTGTCGGAATTGGCTGCTCGGCCAAACGAGTCCCGAGTAAAGATTGAGCATCGTCGCTCCAATCTTTTCGCGCCGAACCCCAAGGGAGCAAGACCCGTTCGATGTCTCGAGCCAGTTCTCGCAGTCGTTGCAATCTCAGGGTTTCGGGGTGGTCGGGATGGGAGGCGATCCAAGCGGCAATCGGTTGGCTGATGTCTTGAATGGCGCGGTACAGGGCTTGGCAGGAATCTTGCACGCAGGAGTTTGCCGGTCCGACAAACGTTGCCCCCGTGCCGTCTCCCGTTCGATAGCGGGCGGTCATCAGCATCAATTGATAGGCGAGGGCTTCGAGGGGAAACCATGTCAACTCGCCAAAATGATAGTCTTCGAGCAGGTCTAACTTGACGACTATATCGACGATCGGTCGCCGCCCGAGCCAACCAAACTGGCGATCGCCGATATAATTCGTCCAATCGAGGGCTGCGGAGACTGTACCTTGGGGGTTTTGGGTATAAACCTGTCGATAGGCGATACGAAATTGGAGTTCTCCGGTTAACGGTTCTCGAATGACTGTAGCCAAACCAAAGGCAAAATGACCGAAGAAGACCCCCAAAGGGGCGAACTCTTTTTGTTTGCCCGTAATGCCGCCAAACGTATGCAGAACCAAACAGCGATCGCCTTCTTTCCACATCGCGATCGCGTCTTCCTCGGTCATGCCTTTCCGGGGAGTCACCAATACGGAATCGATCCGACCTTTGTAGTCTCCCGTTTCCCGCCAATAGTCTGCATGTAAATACTGCTTTGCCGCTTTTTTCCCGGCGATCGTCCGTTCCGGTCGCAATTGCCAGAGACGGCGGGGGGCGATCGCTTGCACGGTAAAGATGCCCTCGCAATCCTTTGCCCCATAGATATACCATCCCTCTCGATTCAAGGGCGATCCCTCGATGCCTTCGTTGGTAAAGGGCCTCACTCCCGTGGCATCGATCTGCACCTCGGGCATGGCGATCTCCTCTTCGAGACCGTCAAATTGTCCGGAGTCGCGATTAAAATGGCACACTTGGTAGCGATCGGAGTTCGGCACTGGGGCAATAAAGGTGACTAATCCGTAGAAGCGTCCGGCGATCAAAATGGGTTCGCGTTGAATAGAGAGCGCCTCTTCTTCCCCTTCCTCAACCTCTACGGTCACGGGTGACGCTAACAACACCTCCACATCATCAAACGGACGCGCCCCGGCGATCGATTCTAAAGGTTCGACTTGCTGCCAGTAGTTGAGTCGGGTGGGATGCACTCGCCCTTCGCGGATGCTATTTTCGGCTTGGGGGCTAAAATAAATATTGGCTCGAGTCTTCAGCAAATAATCTCGGACTTCTTCGGTTTGCTGCCACCGCAGGGGAACGACCCGACCTACCCAATGGGCGCGATCGGCAGGGGCGTGATGAACTTCAAACAGGACTCCCCGGACTTGATATCTTTGCTGGCGATCGGGCAAAATTAATCGACCGATCCAATCCCCGACCGATCGGTATGGTTGCGTTGGAGTCTGTTGGGCGGGGTAATATTCTGGATGGTTAAAGTCGGCTTGGCAATACAGATCGTAGCTGCTGGGTTGCGCCAGTTTTCGTGGGGGTGTTTGGGTTTGCCGCTCTTTCAGCATAAAAGGCGGTGCATCGTCTTCCCGGGTTAAAATGCCCGTCATAATATCTAGAGTTTGTTGAAGGTGACTGCGTCCGTCCGGGAGGAATGATGTTTCGGAAAGCGGACCTTTTGCCGAGTCGTGACCCACTCGACCCAAGGGAAGGTAAGTAATTTTGCCTCGACTGTTGGCTAAATTCCAGTAGGATCCCGACAGGAGGGGCCAGCGTTCGGGAAAGATCAAGAAACCCAAGGGGGCAACGCGATCCAGACTGCCCACCAGATGATAGAGATGTTCCAGTTGAATTGCCCCCGTATTGCCGCTAATCACCCCCGCGAGGGAAATCACTTCAATGGGTGCTGACAAAGCCGGTCGCAGGTAGCTGACGGCACCGAGAGAAACCTGTCCGCCACCACTAAACCCGATGAGAGTAATGGGAGTGCCACTGCCCAAAACATAGCCTTCTTGGAGCAGACTGCTAATAATCACTTGAGCCGTCCCCCGATTGTAGACGTAACCGTAGCGACTATCGACGGAGACGGAAACCTGAAACATATTGCGGAGGTTAATGAGAACGCCTACTAACCCCGTCGGATCTTGCTCTTTGACCCGCACGACCCAGCGCCAAAACCAAGATAGGGGACGGCGACTGGTGAGGGGAACGTTACTGGTGGAGTAAGGCACGATCCCCTTAATCAGGACGATATCCTCGGGCAGTAATGCCTCCAATCGCTCTAAAAATACGGTGACAAAGGGAGAATATTCCGCAGAGCTCATCCCAATCCCATCCAGATAGACAACAAAGCGTCGGGCTGGCGAGGGTTGGGCTTGAGGGGGCGGGGACAATTGGGTCGCATCTTCGCTGCCGTACCATCCGGCCCACCAACCCAAGCTCTCGTAAGGTGCCAGCAATCCGGCAATGATGAGGGCGATTAGCACGACTCTCAGGAGATTGACGGTGAGGGAAAACACGCTGCTGCTGACGGCTTGATAGAGGCCGAACCAGCCGATATTGGCGGGAGACAGCAATACGATCGCGCCGATACCGAGAGCAATGACTGCCAGTTTTTGCAACCGACGACTTTCGAGCAGGGTTCGTGGGTTTTGCATCGCGATTTCAGGGGTAAAATAAACGAGCCAAGGGAATGGATGGGAGAATTTTTAGGGTTTGAGGTGAGAGGAATCGGAAGCCTCTAGCCCACTGTAAAGTTGTTGCTGGAGTTCCTCTGGAGTCAGTAATAGATCGCCGCCCGCAACGCGATTCGCGAGTTTGAGGGTTAACTGTTGGATCGGGCGACCGATGGTTCGCTGGAATACCTGCAAAATCAACCAGCCCCAGAAGCAGCATTGAAAGGCTTGCCAATAGCCCAAGGGAGTTACGGCTGTCATCCCGATGATAATGGCGAGCAAAGTCCAAGTCGAAAGGATGAAGAAGATGGGCATGCCAAAGTAGGGCAAGACGGATAAAATGCCGAACATCATGGGGGCGTAACTCCAACCGAGGGTGCGGAAAACATCCGTCAGAGCCAAGGGCTCGCCTAGGGTTCTTTGGGCAACCCACCAAGTACTGACAAACCAAAAGAGGAAATTAAACGCAAACATGATCCCAGCAATCAATAGCGTCAACAGCGATCGCAAGGGGGGGACTCGATTGATAAAGAGGACGATCCCTTGACTGATGGCTTGGGATAAACCACCAATAAATACGATCGCCAAGCCGATCGTTAAGGTGAGGGGGATGGTTTGGAGAGCGAAAAAAACCGTACCATCCAGTTGCAGCACTCGCGAAACGAGCGGCCAAAATTGAGCGATCGCGCTTTCCGATCCGTTCACGAACTCGACTCCCGCGTTTCTAAAACAACATTGGCACGATTGGCTGCTGCCAGTTGTGCCGTTTCTGGCTCTGTACGCTGCCAGCGATCGAGAACGTCGCTCAGCCAAGCTTCCTCGATCCAAGTTTTTGAGATCACCGTGAGGGGTAATGCTAATGCTAAACCCAACGGTCCCAAAAAGGTGGTAAAGAAAAGTTGCGAAACCAAAGTGACGGCAGGAATCAAGGAGACCTGCTCTTTCATGACGATCGGGCTGATGATATAGGCATCAACATTTTGCACGACGACATAAAGCACGACGACGAGAATCGCCTTCTGAGGGGAATCATTGAGCGCCAAGAGAACGGGAAAGAAGATACTGAGAGTCGGACCGATATTGGGGATAAAGTTCAATCCGCCTGCCAATAACGCATTGGCATAGGCAAAGGGAACGCCCAACAGTGTCAGTCCGATGCCACTGGATATGCCAATGACACTCGAGTCTATGATCGCACCGCGACCCCAACTCAAGAGATTGACCTCGCACCGCGCCAAAATCTCATCGGCACGGGGTCGATAAAATGCCGGAAAAACCCGCACGGCAAGGTTGCGATAAACTTGGGGTTCCGCCAGCATCATTAGGGTGAGGAGCAAGACGAGCAGCACTTGCAGGATCACGGCGAGAGAGCCGGAAAAGAAGCTAAAGAAATTGCCAAAGAGGGTTTGGACGATCGAGCCTCCCTGTTGGATGAGTTGGGAATAATCCGGCAAGAGATCGATATCTGGATTGGGCAACCAAGGGGGTGGATCGGCGACGATCGCCTCAACGCGCTGGGCAAGGTCTTCAAATTCTGCGGGCAAGACCGTCAGTAATTGCTGAAATTGTGCCAAAAATGGGGGCAGGACGATGCCCACGAAAACGGCAAGAACGGTAAAGAGAAGAATAATGGTTAAAAGTGCGGCGATCCCTCGCGATACCTTGAGGCGATTGACGATCGCCCGGACGAGGCTATTGAGTCCAACCGCGAGGACAACTGCAAAAAAGACCAACAGTACGATCTGACGAAATTGCCACAGTGCCAAGAGCAAGAAGATGACAATAATTAAATAAATCCAATCGATAAATTTCACTTCCTGTAGCACCTCAATTGAATTAAAAACTCGTATCAGTTGCTCGACAATAATAGAGTAAGGTAGCATATCAATGTCACCCGAGCGATCGTCGATTTAACTGGGATATTTTCTTAAAGGAAAATTTTAACCAGGTCGAGATACCCTGGCCTGCGGCCTGACCTGTAGGCAAACAGGTCAGGCCGCAGGCGATTTATCTCCATTTTGAATCAAGAATTTGATGTCAAACCCGCAGTCCGATATCGCGTTACTTGAAATCATTCGCTTGAAAACAAGCGATGTCGATGAATTGTGTGAAGTGATGAGAGGATGGAATCAAGAATATATTCAACTGCAAAGGGGACGATGTGAATGGGAGATTACCTTCATTCAGATTGGAGAATTCCAAATTTTTGATGAATATCTTGAAGGAAATGTTCTCAATCGCGGCAATATTTCATCGGAAAATTTTGCCGTATCAATCCCGCAAGGAGTGTTTGAATATTCTTTCAATTTAGGGCAAAAAATTGTACCTCATTCTCTTTTAATAGGTCAGAAATACGAGCTTAAAACTAGCAA
>JBFRWJ010000009.1:0-9935 GCA_051439525.1 Spirulina sp.
ACCATTACCTCAAACGTGGTTTATGGGAAAAAAACGGGTAGCACGCCCGATGGACGGCGATCGGGAGAACCCTTTGCTCCAGGAGCAAATCCCCTGCACGGACGGGATACCAAAGGAGCCATTGCTTCTATGGCTTCCATTGCCAAATTACCCTATGAAAATGCCAAAGATGGTATTTCATACACCTTCTCAATTGTGCCTCAAGCATTAGGCAAAACGGACAAGGGCAAAGTCAATAATCTGGTCGGAATGTTAGATGGTTATTTCCACGACACGGGGCATCATATCAATGTTAACGTTCTCAATCGAGAAACCTTACTCGATGCAATGAACCGCCCTGAAGAATATCCTCAGTTAACTATTCGAGTATCCGGTTATGCCGTTAACTTCATCAAACTTAGTCGCGAACAACAATTGGATGTGATTAATCGAACATTCCACAATCAAATGTAAACTTAAGCGGCGAGCGTTGGTCTAAACGATCGGTCAAAGTTCCCCATCCTACAGTAAGTTCGGCACTTTTTGGGATGGGGATAATTTGATACTAATATAGTTTAAGTGTTCACTTCATCACGGGTAATCAGATGGGATCGACAGGAATTATTCATTCAATAGAGACTTGTGGGACGGTCGATGGTCCCGGGATTCGATTTGTTATTTTTACAAAAGGTTGTCCCTTAAGGTGTTTATATTGCCATAATCCTGATTGTCGTCATCTTGAAGATGGACAATCAATATCTGTTGATGAATTGATTCTAGAAATTGAAAAATATCAGTCTTACTTTAAATTTTCTGGTGGGGGTGTCACCGTTACTGGGGGCGAGCCTTTGATGCAACCTGAATTTGTCAAAGAAATTTTTCAAAGATGTCGCCAGCTAGGAATTCATACTACGTTAGATACGTCGGGATACGTCAATTTTAACACGGCTAAACCTGTTTTAGAATATACAGATTTGGTATTATTAGATATCAAATCCTTTGAGCCAAAAATTTACCAGAAAGTAACCAGCGTTTCTCTTGAACCAACGCTTAATTTTGCTCGGTATCTTAACGAAATCCATAAGCCAACATGGATAAGATTTGTGTTAGTTCCTGACTTGACAGATCCCATTGATAATGTTACTGGATTAGCTCAATTTATCGAGCACTTTGAGAATGTTGAAAAAGTCGAAGTTTTCCCCTTTCATAAAATGGGAGAATACAAATGGCAACAACTCGGATATGATTATCAACTCAAAACAACAGAACCTCCTTCAGATGAATTATTAGAAAGAACTATCAATATTTTCAAAAGTTATAACCTAGTGGTTGAATAATCGGCATTTAGCCGTTGCTGTCGCTTAGTGAGTTAAAGACGGGTGACTGATATGGCGTTGCTGCCAAAAAGGAGAATTCGTCCATCGTCGTTCCAATTGGTAGAAATAATGGCGCTGGTTTAAATAATCGTTAAATCGAGAGGCGATGAGAGACTGGTACTCCGCCAAACTCCCCTCTTTCCCCTGCAAATGAGCAGCGATCGCTTTTCCTGCCTCGATCCCATTCCACAGTGCCTTATAAATCCCTTGGGAGGAAATCGGATCGTAAGTTGAAGCAGCATCTCCTACCGCCAACCAGTCCTGACCAACCATCCGATCCAACTGGAAAGAAGGTGCGGTACGAATCAAGAGATCCTTCTTGATTAAAGCACAATCGGTCAATTCTTTGGCGATGTAATGGGTGTCTTGCAGAGCAGTCAGCCAAGTCTCAATCTGCTGCAATCCCCTCCGTTTGAGAAGGGAGGGCTCCGTCGCGATCGCCGTTGCCAAGCGATTGTCCGGCAGTTTTGCCGCATACCACCAACCCCATTCCACCGCCTCCAACATAGTGAGTTGAGAAAAATGAGAAGGAGAAGGGAGCCAGAAAAAAGCGATCGCGCAAACCAGTTTATCCTGAAAGCGCCGCCTCGCCCCCAAACGGCGGGCAAAACTGGCACGCATTCCCGTGGCATCGACGAGAAAACGCGCGGAGAGGCTTCGGGTTTCTTCCTTTTCTCCCCCAAGCTGCAACTGGAAGCCCTCCGGAGTCAGGCGATCGCAGGTTTTCGCCCTCGTCCCCAGCCGCAATTCTACCCCCCTTTCCGCCGCCTTCTCAGCCAAAAACGCATCGAAACGCCGCCGATCCAAGTGCCAGCCAGTTCCGTGAGGATTCAACAAAAAATCATTGTAACCCAAGCGATCGTCTCCCCAACAGGAGCAACTCCCAAAGCAAGGTTCATGCTTTTCCTCGAGAAATTCCGCCAAGATTCCCAATTCCCCGAGCAGCAAGCGAGTGTCCGGGGGAATGCTCTCACCAATGCGAATCCTCTCATAACGACCCGACTCGAGAACGAGAATCTTGGCAACTCCTTGCTGGCGGAGAGCAAGGGCAGTGGCGCATCCCGCCGGTCCGCCCCCGAGAATGATAACATCGTAGTCAAACATGCCCTTCCTCTTTGTGAATTCAAAATTCAAAATTCAAAAATTGACTGATTTACAAGCCCCGAGGGAAACGATTGATTTTTTCAATCGCTTCCTCGAACTCCTCCACCTCAGCAACGAGATCGATCGCAGCCAATAACCCCGTTTCCGGCACGATTTCGGGAGTCTCCACATTGCGAACTTCCACCTGCACGCTGCGGGGAAAATCGGGAACGTCCACAGGACCGTCAACTGTCGCCACAATCCCCATGCGATCGAAATGGGCGATCATATTATTGATCTGGGCGATATACCCCCAAGGTCCCAAGGTGCGAAACCAACTGGAACGATTGAAAAATGCCTGTTTTCGGACTGCTAACGGCTGAGTTGCATCCATGACAATCTCGTAATCCGCTTGGGAGAGAACTTGATTGGGAACCCGTGCCGGCCAAAACGTGGGGACGTAGGGGTCGTATTTCTGCCCGTAACCAGCATAGTAGCCCGAGCGACAACTCGCTGTATCCGTTTGCCAAGGAATTGCCATCCATCGCGTGATATCCCCCGGACCTTGGGCATAAAGGGGGCCATTTTGCGAGAGACAGACTTCTGGAGTCAGTTGCGAACCATAATTCATCGGCTTTTCTCCCTCCGGACGGTGCCGAATGCGATAGGGTGACATATACAGGGTTGCATGACGCATCGGCCAAGTCATTTCGCAACCCGGATGGAAGGCATCTGCTAGGCAAAATTCCAAAGAAGCGCGATCGAGCATTGCGGGTTGTTCTGGGAGAGGGACATCTTCAAGGCAACTGGGAAGACTGGTATCGGGATTCCAATCCTCGATAAAATCTCCCTTCGCCCAACGTTGTAACAGATTGAGTTGCGTATCGGTTAATTTAGCATGTTGGCGGGGAGTATTGGCAGGAGGAATATTCATGGCATCGCCATACAACCAAGGCCAGGGTTGCGGTGCTTTACCGTCCCTTTGAAATTCCCGGAATGTATTGGCAAGCTGTTGGCGCAACTCTTTTTGCAAGTCGGATTTGCTCCCGAGGGTGCGAATCCATTCCATATCTTGAAAATAATGGGGACTCTGCCAGCCAAATTGAGCGGCAAACCCTTTATTTACCCATTCTAGATTGCTCATGCGCAAGAAGATGGGCAGAATATCTCGCGTAAAGGACACCGTTTCGGGTAAGGGCAAAATACCCGCTTGAATGCAGACATCTGTCATTAAATCGTACATCGTCCGCACGGATTTTTGTTGGGGCCCGTAGTTGGGAGGCGCAACGACAACCCATGCGGGATCGACAGGAATCGATCGCCCCTCAAATTGAACCGTTGCCGCGATCGGCCCGTCGCTGGTATCGTCGTGCCAGCCGTCGTTATTGGCAAAGGTGGTTGCTTGCTGGCCGTCTTTGGATGCCGAGACTCCCCGTCCTCCCAAAACCAGCAAGCGACCCCATTCATCAGTTCTCAACTCCCCCAAGTAAACGGGTTTGTCGAAGAATTTCCCTTTGTCGAAATAATACTCCGATCCTTGGCGATCGCGCCCGGAAATCGAGAGACTTCCCCCGTCGATCATCAGTTTCTGTCGATCCTTGACATCCTTATTCCGTCGCAAACTCGGGTCTGCCGCGATCGCTTCGGGAATATCGAGAGCGAGTTGAAATTCGTACCAAGCGGATTTGTGGTTGGCCAAATGAGCGGACCACGTTATCTCTGCATTGTCTGCGGTGAGTTCCCGCACCACTTCCCCTGCCGCATTGTAACCATAGATGCGAAAACGCACCGCCTGACGCTTCAACGCCCCGGTAACATCGCGGTAAAATCGTGGCTCGGAGGGGATGGGATCGGTGACTTCGGGGGCCAAATAAAATTCAGTTTCGCTATTCCCGATCCGGGCGATGCCAATACTGGGGTGGATGGCGGCGCGCGCGATCGCGGTATCTTCTGGGGGATTGCACGAATCGGTCATGTTGGACTCCTTAACTTAAGAATTTACTGCACATTTGTCTTTTGAGAATGCCCGGGGGATATCAATCCGAGGCAGGGGAGGCATCGATCGGCTAGGGTTGTACTTGAGACTCACTAAGTCGTTTTCTTCGGGTTTATTTTTCGCAGTTATCGATAGGTTTTGAAATTTTCAAGATCTGTAAATTTCGTCTCGGTTGGTGCAAAAAATTCGCGGATCGAGAGCGACTCTAAAACTTTTGTGGGTTCTTCCCAATATTAAGAGTAAGAGAAAAAAACGGCAACTCATAAAATTCATAGAAAAACTCATAATTATATCTTTTTAATTGTTACAATTCGTGAAAATTGTTGTTTTCTTTGTGAAGATAAGTTAATATCCCATAAAAACCTAATAAAAATTTCACAATAATATACTTTCATGAGTAACGATCGATTTCACAATTCCATTTTTTGCTCTTCCGCGATCGCGTTTTCTCCTTCTCGGCGATCGCACTGACAGCAAGAGCGTCGAGAAAATTCCCAAACGCTCCGATGCGATCGCTGTCAGTTTCAGAAGCCAAGGCGATTATAATGAGGATGAAGCGATCGCATCTCTATGAGAATAACTTACAAGATATGAGCAAGCCCATTTCTTCGCTTTCTGATTCGGAAGTTATCGCACTCACTCAATTGCGTCTTTCACCTCCCCAAGAAAATCGTTTGCGGGAACTCTGCGATCGCCAACAAGCCGATACAATGACAGAGGAAGAACATCTCGAATTACAAGCATTAATGACAATTTACGAAGAGAAGCTTGTTCAACAAGCACAAGCCCTCAAACGAGGCTTAATCCCTCCCTTAGAAGCGTAGAGAGAATGGCAATTTCTGAAGAACTTCGCGGTAGAATTCGCAGGCGATCGGAGGATCGATGCGGTTACTGTCTCAGCAAACAAATGTATGTTTTGCAGTATAATAGAATCTTAAAGGATTAAAAGCGATCGCATTTTACTCTTTAGCCATTCATCCAAACTTCAATTACACCCGCAACAAATGCACCGATGGGATTTTGTTTGATAACTTCCAATACCCTTCTTTAAAATTTAACATTATCTTTATTTTGTCCCCCTCACAGTGCAATATTATCATGCTAGAGCGATCGTCTGAATTGTCTTCGAGGGTCTATGATAATAGCTAAGAAAATATAAAATGTTCGACTCGAACATTTTGAGCTAGAAAGCGCGTGATAGTAGTAATAATTGAGAAGAACGCTAATGTCTAATATCTGAATTGAATTACTGCAATTACAGGAGTCAAAACCATGGCAAAAATTGGCATTTTTTACGGCAGCACATCTGGTGTTACAGAAGAACTCGCCGAAAAAATACATGAAACAATTGGAGAAGATATCTGCGATCTGTGCAGTATGGAGGATGATTTTGATGATGTTGACGATCTCTTAAAATATGACTATTTACTCCTCGGTTGTCCGACTTGGGGAGCAGGAGAAGTCCAGAATGATTGGCGCGAACCCCTGTTTGATATGGAAATCGACAAACCAGATTTCTCGGGCAAAACAATTGCTCTGTTTGGACCGGGAGATTGTCAGGGTCACGGCAAGCATTTTGTCGGTGCTTTGGGACTATTATACGACCAATTTAAGGCACTCGGTGCAAATATGGTCGGATCGGTTTCAACAGAAGGCTATTCTTTTGAAAAGTCTACCGCAATTCGAGAGGGTCAATTTGTCGGATTGCCCTTGGATGAAGTGAATGAAAGCGAGAAAACAGACCAACGGATTGCCAATTGGTTAGAGTCACTCAAAGCGGACTTTCCCTTTGAATCCTGAATTGTGACTTAAATTTTTCTCGATCTTTTCGGCTGGCTGAATTCAAGGTTTGGGTTCGGTCAGTTTGATTTTGTTAGACAGACAATCCGTAAAATTACGGTTGAGAATCATACGCCATCAGATCGTTATCTAAAGACCAGATAAATACGCGACAATTGGGATTTTTTTCAATTGTTTTTTCCCATTCTTTAATAATTGAGAGATCTCCCATACCAATGCCTCGCATTGCCGAGTCTGGGAATTGATTTAACCAAATTCTCACCTCCTGAAGCATTGGAACTTGCATAATTTTCCAAGGAGAATCTCCGTTAATTGCTTTTTGAACCTCTTCGACAAAGGCTTCAGCATAACGGCGACGATTTCCTCCATCACTCAATTGAGCAATGTGATTACCTGTTTCATAAATACTAGCCATAGGTAAAAGAAATGATGTATCTTGTTCTATCAGCACTTCAAATTTTTTGATTACTTTCTCTCTAGAACTATTCATGTGAGGAATATTGAGTATCTCGCAGAAAATAGAATTGTCAACAATCGCAATTGCTTTCATCTAACAGTCTCCATTTTTTGACCAATTGAAGCTAGCCATTCTCTTGCTTTTTGCTTCTTCTGCTCATTATCGGGATGATATTTTACAAATCGTTCTAATAAACCTTGTGTCATAAGGTGTCCTATAGTACCTTGAGCAATTAGTTCGGGATAATCTGGAATATCTTGCAGTCGTACAAGTTGGCTCGAACCATTCTCAGGACTGCGATAACAAAAGACAGTTTCGGGTATAGCTTCGTTAGGCAAAGCATCAAGCAAGGCTGGATTATGGCTGCTAATTAAGACTCGCAAATGGCGAGATTTTGCAATACTAGAAATACGCTTTAGTAAATTTTCTGCTCGATTTGGATGAACTCCATTATCGATTTCTTCAATCACAACAATACTTTGTTCTGGAGCAGAAAATAAAACTGCTGCAATTGATAAAACTCGTAATGTTCCATCAGAAAGATTAGTAGCATCATAAGAAGTTGAAATACCACCAAAGGTTTCAGTGAGCCTTAACATTACTTCCCCACGAGCAGTTTCTAGGAAATCAATGTTTTCGATATCTTGTTCGGGGAGACTTCTAACAAATTCTAATATTTCTGACTTGATAGCTAAAATTTGGCAAAGATTGTAAAGAACACCAGAGAGATTTTCTCCGTGTCGATCGAGTAGTCTATCGCTTTTATAACTATACAAACGCATTGCATTAGGTTCTGGTTCTAGAAAAATAATACTACTCAACCATTCCACATAATTCTCGGTAATTTGAGGAATTTTCTCTCGGCTCTCTAAGTTTTCTTGACGGAAACGAATTTCACTCAGCAATTGTGTAAAAATCGCCATGTGGCTGCTACAAACAATTTTGGGTTTTTTCCCACCTCGTGCAAAGTTATTATATTCTACTTCAACATCACTACCCACTCCTTGAGGCTCGCTGCTAATTTGGTATAGAGGAACAGTTGATTTTGGATCTGTAATTTTTTCTTTGATAACATGGAGATCTCCATCATTACCAATCTCTAGACCGATTTCAAAGTGATTCCAGCCTTCAAACTCTTGAGTTTTAATATTACAAGAAATTTGAAAGGATTTTGCTCCCCGATATCCCAGATTATCGATCTCACCTCTGAACGGACTTTCATTCTTTTGATGAGTTTTACCAAGCAAACTCAATCGTTCGCCTGTTGCAATTCTTGCTAGCAATCTTAGAGCTTCGATAATATTGCTTTTTCCTGACGCATTCGCTCCAATTAAAACGGTCAAAGACGCAAAAGGTAATACCCCTAATCGATAACTTTTAAAGTTTTGAACTTGAATCTCAGTAATCATGTTTTTCTCCAGATTTTAGTTAATATCAAATAGAAAATCAATTCAACATCGCATTGCAAGATTGAGGTGACGCATTTACGCCCGATCAAAAGTTAAAACGCCATCTTTGCAGTCTGCGATCGCGGTATCTCCTGCCCCGAAAGCATTCTCTAAAATCTTGGTCGCCATGGGGTTTTCTAACTCCCGTTGAATGGCACGTTTTAAGGGTCGCGCCCCATAGACGGGATTATAACCCACTTCGACCAAATAATCTCGCGCTGCATCGGTTAATTCTAAGGTAATCTGTTGTTCCTGCATTAACGTTTGCAAGCGTTGCAATTGAATATCGACAATTTGTCGCAACTCTTCCCGTTGCAAAGGTGTAAACACGATCCGTTCGTCAATGCGATTGAGAAATTCCGGGCGAAAGTGATTGCTTAATGCCTCCAACACTAACTCTTTAGTCGAAAGGATTTCTGGTTTTTCTTGCAGTCCTTCTAACGCCTCGCGAATCCCCGTCGCGATCGCATCTTTAATCCCTTGCTCGGTAGACTCCGAGGCATTTTCCGCCCGAGAAACTGCCTGTTTTAACCAATCAATATCCGTTTCTTGGAAAGTTTCCCGAATCAATCCCCGAAAATCCGCTAAAGACAGCTCCGGCGATCGCTCCTTAATAAAACTCTCCCATAACTCCTCGATCCAATCGGTTTGCTGTTCGGGTAAAGCGATCGCTAACCTGTCGCGAATGCGCTGTTTTAAACGCTCTTCAAGACTTTGAGTCTGCTTCGGTTTGGCCAGTCCTTTCAACTCTTCGAGAAGGTAATTGCTGCCGATATTACTGGTCATGACGATAATCGTATTGCGAAAGTCCACCAAACGCCCCTGAGAGTCCGTGACGCGCCCGTCATCCAAGATTTGCAGCAAAATATTAAAAATATCCCGATGGGCCTTTTCCACCTCATCCAATAAAACCACGGAATAGGGACGGCGGCGCACGGCTTCGGTGAGCTGTCCTCCTTCCTCATACCCGATATAACCCGGAGGTGCCCCCACCAAGCGAGAAACCGTATGTTTCTCCATGTATTCCGACATATCGAGACGCACCATTGCCTCCTCGCTATCAAAGAGGAATTGTGCCAGCGCTCGCGCCAGTTCTGTTTTCCCCACCCCCGTCGGTCCGAGAAACATAAATGAGCCGATGGGACGATTGGGATCCTTCAATCCCGCCCGAGCCCGGCGAATAGAAGCGGAAACCACTGCCACCGCTTCATCCTGCCCGATCACCCGTTCGTGTAAATGCGCTTCCAATTGCAGTAATTTTTGTCGTTCCGACGCCAATAGGCGATTGACCGGGATTCCCGTCCACTGGGCCACCACTTCCGCGATATCCCCTTCCGTCACCTCCTCTCGCAAAAGTGCCTGTCCTTGGGACTGTCGGGTGAGGAATTCTGCCTCCTTGGACTCGCGATCGCTCTGCAATTGCTGGCGTTCGTATTGCAGTTCCGAGGCCTGCTGCTGTTCGAGGTCTCGCTTGGCGCGCTCGATCTGGACCCTTAATTTCTCTTCTCGCTCTTTGAGGGCGTTAATTTCTTCTAAGATTTGCTTCTCCGCATTCCATTGGGAGTCGAGTCCCACCTTTTTCGCCTCGAGTGCCTCAATTTCTCGCAGGAGGCGATCGCGAGGCGCGGAATCCTCACTTTCTCCTTCAAGGGAAAGTTTTTCCGTTTGCAACTGGAGCAAGCGGCGCTCGATCGCTTCTAATTCAAGGGGTTTGGAGGTCATTTCCATCTTTAACCGCGCCGCCGCTTCGTCTACGAGGTCGATGGCCTTATCGGGAAGGAAGCGATCGCTAATGT
>JBFRWJ010000010.1:0-4370 GCA_051439525.1 Spirulina sp.
CGGGTGAGCTTGATTATGGATAGCTATCTCTTTGCGACGGGAACAATTATTGGTTGTATCGTGACAGGAGCAATTGTTTGGCTGGGCATTCGCTTGCAGACTCCTTTGTACTTTTACGTTTATCTTGCGATCGCGGTTTTCACGTCTTTATTCACCTTATGGTCGATTTTCAAAATGCGGCAATTTTACGATGTCAGTTTGCTCAATTGGCGATTAAAACGACGACAGCGCGGCCAGAGCATTATTGATAAACTAAAATTTTAGATTAAGGAGAAATGCCCGTGAAAAAAATCAAACCAAACGACAAATTAATTAGCTTTGTGAGTCTAAGAGTCAAGATGCTGCTGCTTTTCACGATCGTGTTTAGCGGTGTATTTGCTGTTGCTTATTATTGGTTTTATCAATTTGCCACAAATACAGCGTTGCGACGGATTAAAGTGGATCTGCTCGATACCATGCAGGCTGCCGCTCGCGGGGTCAATGGAGACGAATTGCTGGCATTATCCAAGATGAGAGAATCGAGACCGGGAGGCTATCGCGACGTTACCGATCCTCGCTATTGGGAACACGTTAAATGGTTGGCTACAGTGGAAAGAATAGAACCGAGAGCTTATGTCTATACTTATGTTCAAGGTCCGAATCCCAATAGTGTTGTTTTTGTCGGGAGTGGTAGTGCGGCGAATACAGATCGTGATTTTGAAGGGGCAAAATTCTTAGAATACTACGAGCCAAAAACAACAATACATCAAGGATTGACAGAATTAACGGTGAGAGATAAGCCTTATAAAGACGATTGGGGAAGCTGGATTACTGGGTATAGCCCCCTCGAAAATCAAGAAGGAGAAAAAGTTGCCGCGATCGGGGTAGATTTTGAAGCGAGCTATGTCAACGAAGTCCAAGAAGCAGTACGAGGACGTATTTTTGTGGCATTTAGCGTGACTTATGGGACACTTTTTATCTTGGTTTTATTGATTTCTGGAGTGATTACCAAACCGATTGCGAACTTGACTAAAGCAGCAGAAAAAATCGGTGAAGGAGAATACGATCTCGATTTTTCGTCATTTATACAAAGGCGCTTTTCCGATGAAATTGGTACTCTTGCTTCAGTTTTCGATCTGATGGTTGAAAAGGTTCGCAAGCGGGAGGAAAAACTCAAGGAGCAAGTCAAAGTTTTGAAAATCGAGATCGATCAAGTTAAACGAAAACAGCAAGTTGATTCTATTGTTGACTCAGACTTTTTTCAAGATTTACAAGCGAAAGCTCGGGAACTTCGCGGTCGAAATCGCACGAAGAAATGAGATCGCAGTCAGTCTATTTGCGATGCAAACAAGTGTTATAAACCAATAAGTTTTTTCTTGTAATTGACAATTCATTTGATTTTGTGATATTCACAAATTAATAACTTAACGACCGTGAAAAAAATTATCCTTGGATTGCTCATTATTCCGTTCTTCTGGCTGCAGGTTCAATTGGAAAGTTTAGCCTCTCCTCAAATCGTGCAAGTCGATCGCGCACCGATCGCCGTTCTCGATCGCCTATTTACTGCACCTTCCCCAGACTCGGACTGGTTCGATCCTTTATTTCTCGAACAAATTCCTTTAGCCGATATCGAGATGATTCTCGAACAAATTCAACAAACTTTGGGGACTTATCAAAGCGTTCGAGAAACGGAAGAAGGATATCTCATGGTCTTTGCAAGGGGAAGCGTCCCGACTCAAATAAGTTTAAATGAAAAAGGTCAGATCGTTTACTTATTCTTTCAACCTCCCATTGGTAATCGATTAAGTTGGGATGAAATTCAACAACAATTACAAGAATTTTCGGGAGAAATTAGCTTTTTAGTGACTCAGAATGGGGAAGCGATCGCGCAGTTGAATCCCAATCGTCTTTTGGCTGTCGGATCGGCATTCAAATTGGCAGTTTTAGCGGCATTACATGAGGAAATTACAAAGGAAAAGTTAGCATGGGATAAGGTGGTAAAACTTGAATCTCAATGGCAGAGTTTGCCATCAGGGATGTTACAAGATTGGCGAGAAGGCTTTCCCGTGACGTTGCATACTTTGGCAACGTTAATGATTTCTCTCAGCGATAATACTGCAACCGATGCCTTAATTTCTCGGTTGGGACGGGAGAAGGTGGAGGCATTTTCAGAACACAATCGCCCGTTTTTAACCACTCGCGAAGCCTTTATTTTAAAGAATCCAGAAAATCAAGGACTTTTACAGCAATATCGCGCCCGAGATGAAGAAGGGAAAAGAGCAGTTTTAGAAGCAGCGCGATCGGCTTCTTTACCGACTGTAAATTTGTTTGCAGGAAATCCGATCGCCATGGATGTAGAATGGTTTTTTACCAGTCAAGAATTGTGCGGGTTAATGGAAAAAGTAGGAGATTTACCGTTAATGTCGGTAAATCCGGGTATTGCCAATCCTGCCAATTGGCAACAGGTTTCTTTTAAAGGGGGATCGGAACCGGGCGTTCTTAATTTTACAACACAATTGCTGGATAAAATGGGAAATCGTTATTGTTTGGCTTTAACGTGGAATGACGATCGCCCTCTGGATGAGGTACGTTTATTAACAGTTTATACAAGTGCGATCGCCGCTTTACAAGATCGTTAATCTTTTGCATTCAAATCACCCAATCTTTGACCTCCGCATCTGCTAAAGGCATTTCTAATTTGAGATACTCGTTTTGAGTCGCTTGCAAAATATGTTGCATCGTCACGGGATTGCGATCGCCTTGTTCATTGACGGCTAAAAAGACGGCATTGATAGCAATATTGCGAATCGTTCCCCCGGCTGCATTTAATCGCGCTAATTTACGATAATCCAATCCTAATGTTGGCGTTTCTGGCGGGAAAACGCGCTGCCAAATAGCCGTTCTTTGTTTGACATTGGGAAA
This sequence comes from Spirulina sp., assembly GCA_051439525.1. Lineage (GTDB taxonomy): Bacteria > Cyanobacteriota > Cyanobacteriia > Cyanobacteriales > Spirulinaceae > CCY15215. The sequence continues at coordinate 2,902 of JBFRWJ010000010.1, forward strand.
GGGAAACTTGACAATAAACCGTATGCGACGGAGAAATGCCGTATCGATCGCATCTTTTAAATTGGTGGTTAAAATGGCTAATCCTTGGTATTCTTCCATGCGCTGCAAAAGATAGCTGACTTCTAAATTAGCATAGCGATCGCGGCTATCTTTCACTTCACTTCTTTTCCCAAATAAAGCATCTGCCTCATCAAAGAGTAAGATTGCTCCTCCCGTTTCTGCAACATCAAAAATCCGGCGTAAATTCTTCTCGGTTTCTCCAATATATTTACTCACCACGCGACTGAGATCGATACGATATAAATCTACTGCTAATTCCTTGGCTAAAACCTCCGCAGCCATCGTTTTTCCCGTCCCGCTAGTGCCTGAAAATAAGGCACTAATTCCCAATCCTCGCGCACTCTTGCTTGCAAATCCCAAATCGTGATATACTGTAGTACGATAGCGAATTTGCCCGGCAATTTCTTGTAAGATTTCCTTTCGCGATCGCGCCGACGGATTCAATTACATTCAAATTCAGATTAAATTGTGCCGTGAGTGTCTTGACAATGGGATCGCGATCGCTTTCTTCTAAATGACTTAAAACAGCGTGCCAGTTCTCTCGTTGTTCCTCTAATGTTGCGGTTTGTACTTCAAAAGTTAATAAAGAACGTCGTCGGGGAGAGAGGCGATCGCGAGTGGCAATAATGAGGGGGGTTTGAATGCGATCGATGAACAGAGAAATGGTTTGATTTCTGATGACATCTTCTCCCCGAATATCATCGATTTCTAACAGTAAAACTGAGTCTTGGAGTTGGGATTCTCTCTCCCACAGTCGCAAAAATTTTGCGGCTTCCAGACCTTCAATGGGGAGTAAATGGGATGCGATCGCATAGAGATTTTGCCGTTCTTTCTCGCAAACTGCAGCCGCGATCGCTCTTAATTGTCCTAAGTTTTGTCCGCAAAGTTGCACGACGGGAATATTAGGAAACTCTTCCTCTTGCCAGATATGTAGCAGTTGTTCGACAAGCTGTTGATGGGATTTGACTAAGGCATTTACAGGAGAAACGGGTTCTAAAAAGCGTTCTAATCGTTCGTCTAAAAAAGACGAACCGAGTAAATAATGAAAAATCCATTCATCAATTCTTAAGGGACTTTGCGTGAATATCATTCCCGGTTCCACATTAATTAATTGCCAATATCGGAGGGGAGAAACTGGCGTTAAAGCTTCCAAATGAGTGTCTTGAAAAAGAGCTAAGGTCAAACTAAAAGTGGGATAGCTCTTTTTAGGATTGTTCTGTAACTCTCCACACAACCTCTCAAATTCAGAATTCAATTCTATTCCCAAACAAAGCAGTAAAATATCGCGTTCAAAAGAGGAGAGATGAAATGTTTGGCAAAGTTTATCTAAATGAGAGGTTTGAGGAAGATTTTGGTGAAGATTGAGGAGTTTATCGCGAGTTATGGCTATATCTCGATCTCGATTGGTC
>JBFRWJ010000011.1:0-13501 GCA_051439525.1 Spirulina sp.
GCGTACAAAAGTCCTCAATCAAAAATCTCTTCCGTGGAAACATCCCTATAATATTTATACTTGTGTCCGTAATGGTGCCCGCCTCAAAGATCCTATAAATTATAAGGGAGATTAGATTCAACTTTCAAGTCGCCGTTGGGTATATCGAGCCTATACGAGTACCTCTCTCAATAATAATCGAGTTTCTCTCTATTACCACGGCACTCAGCGAGTCCGTCCGGGTTTTAACAAAAATGTCGGGCAGAATTCCCCATCCTTCTTTAAGGTGGGGACGGGGCTTTTACTCAATTGTTTTGAGTATGGGTTCAGAAGGACCTCATGTTGTCAAAGTGCAAAGCAAATTGCGTGAATTGACTTATACTTCCGTTGGTGCCGTTGATGGTAAATATGGCATCAAAACTCAAAATGCTATTCGCAACTTCCAGCTTAATCATGGATTAGAGGTCGATGGTGTTTGTGGACCGCAAACTCAGAAAGCACTGGGTTTGATACTGTAAATGGGTCATTGGGAATGGAGGAAATGTTTTCCTCCTTCCGGTTTTTGTCTATTCTTTTTAAGACAAACTTAGGGAGCAAGATGCTCCCACTACTCCAGAATACGATCGACTGCCTAACCCATCCTACAATGTTAATTTACAGTTCTCGGTATTTTTTTTCTAGCCAATTATACCACATTTCTAACCCTTGTCCCGTTGTCGAGGAAACTTGAAAAATGGTGACATTGGGATTGACTTGGCGAGCATAATTGATACACTTTTCCACATCAAACTGTACGTAAGGCAGAAGATCGATTTTGGTTAAAATCATCACGTCGCTCACACGGAACATATAGGGATATTTAATCGGTTTATCTTCTCCTTCCGTTACGGAAAGAATGGCAACTTTTGCTGACTCTCCCAAGTCAAATAATGCCGGACAAACTAAATGACCCACATTTTCAATGGCAACGATAGAATGAAAGGGGGGATCGAGTTCTTCGCAGCCTCGTTCTATCATTTTAGCTTCTAAATGACAACCTTGCCCGGTATTAATTTGAATGGCTTTGCAACCCGTTTCTCGGATGCGATCGGCATCATTTAAGGTTGCCTGATCGCCTTCAATGACGCTAATAGGCATCTTTGTTTTCAGGTCATTAATGGTGCGGGTGAGGAGGGTTGTTTTCCCCGAACCGGGAGAACTGACAAAATTGAGGGAGAGAATTTTACGACCTTTAAACCAAGCACGATTTTGGGCGGCAATTCGATCGTTTTTCCCTAAAATTTCTTGTTCTAAGGTAATCGTTGTTCCATGAATTTGGGCATGAATTTTAGAGCCATTGTCTTCATGGTGATGGTGGTGGGGAACGGTGCGATCGTGAGAGTGCTTAATCACCGTGCCATCGGGTAAAATATGCTCGTGTTGATGTTCGAGTTGTTTGCTTTCCCGCGTATCGGGATCGGTTAAAGTAATCTCTGAGTTGTCAGAACAACCACAAGTTACACACATAATTCTACCTCCAATTCAATTTCTTTGATTTTTAATTCTTGTCCTCGAACAATATCGAGGTGAATACTGTTACAATGAGAACAGATTCCAAAGGGTTCATCGAGAGGAGTTGACCCACCGCAGTCGCGACAAATACCTAAACCCGGAATGAGAATTATTTCTAATTCTGCACCTTCTACTAGGGTGTTTTGGGCACAAACATCAAAACAAAAACGAATGGCATCGGGCATAATAGCAGAAAGTTGACCAATTTCTAAAGTCACTCGTTTGACTTTTGCCTCTTTGGCATTTTCGCTAACAATGGCAATAATATTTTGCGTAATTCCCAGTTCGTGCATTTTCAGTTATCAGTGAACAGTTATCAGTTAGCAAATGCGGGGGAGTTGATCGCCGACTAACATATCGACGATACGATCGCTGCCAAAAATGGTTTCCATGATGACCACTCCGGGGGGAGAGTCAATCACTTCGCCGATTTTTTGGCTGTTTTTTCCGGTGGGATGCGATCGCATTGCGGCTAACACGTTATCTGCGTCAGTTGCGGGGACGACAGCGACTAATTTGCCCTCGTTGGCAAGATAGAGGGGATCGAGTCCCAACAATTCGCAAACGCCGCTCACTTCCTCCCGCACGGGAAGGGAAGATTCGGATAAGCGAATGCCCATTTCAGAACTTAATGCGAACTCATTTAAAACTGTCGCCAAGCCGCCCCGAGTGGCATCCCGCAGGGCGCGAACTTCGGGGCAAATCGCTAAAATAGCATCTACCAAGCCATTGAGAGGCTGACAGTCGCTAACAATCTCACTCTCTAATGCCAATTCTCCTCGGGCAATTAAAATCGCCGCACCGTGATCGCCTAAGTCACCATTGGTTAAAATCGCATCTCCCGGTTTTAAGTGACTCGCCGCGATCGCGATTCCTTGGCGAATGACCCCCACCCCTGTAGTATTGATAAAGAGCTTATCGGCCGAGCCTCGTTGTACGACTTTGGTATCTCCGGTAACAATTTGCACGCCAGCGCGATCGGCGGCTTCTTTCATGCTCCCCACAATTTCTCGCAAGGTCGCAATCTCTAACCCTTCTTCTAAAATGATTCCACAAGAAAGATAGAGAGGTTTTGCACCACTGACGGCGAGATCGTTGACCGTTCCATTAACGGCTAATGTCCCGATATTTCCCCCCGGAAAAAAGAGGGGATCGACCACATAAGAATCTGTCGTGAAAGCAAGGCGATCGCCCCATTTTAACAAGTCGGTTAAATTCACTCGGGCTTGGTCTTCTAGGGGTGCGAGCAAGGGATTATCAAAGCGGTTAACAAACACATCTTCGACTAAATCTCGCATCGCTTTGCCACCGCTACCGTGAGCGAGCGTAATCGTTGTATCTCGAACTTTTGCCGGACGGCGGCGCATTTTTTCGATATTTTGAAATAGAGAATGTTTTGCCATTAGGGAGCGATCGACCAAGCGTTAAGAATGAACCCAGCTATCTTGATTTTGATTTTAATACCTTGAAACCCGAGAAATTCTAAATAAAATGCAAATTTTTGCTTGGGGTAACGAGAGCTAAGAATTTATACAGACAGCGATCGCGATCGAACTCGAGAGTTTCTGGGGATGGGCAATGTCCACCCTACCACTCATTTAACTTTCGTATCAAGACAAGCTAGTCAGATGTCTGAGGATAATATCGAGTTTATTATTCACTTCGTGAATGCACCCGCTCATCATCCTTCGGATAGATGAGGGGCTTCACTTTCCCAAAGTGTCGAGAGAGTGACGGGCATTCTCCGTTCTGATTATAGCGATCGCGATCGCTGCCCAATCATGTTAAGATATGCAAATTTATTAGAGGCTAGAAATGATGGGAGAAAGCGGCATTGATTTAGAATTGCTGACGGTAACGGGGTATATTGTCTTTGCTTTGTTTATTACTTGGCAAGTTTTTACCCGTTCCCAATGAAAGGCTCGTTGTTACACTTTAGCGCCTGACTCACGATCGCGAATTTTCCGGCCGCGATCGTCCATAATTGAACGTTGTTGCGATCGCTAAATTCCATGTCGCCCTCAGCAGCCATTCACTGCATCAATCCTGATTGTCCTGCTCCTTATCCCCAACCGGGACATAATAAATTTTGTCAGCGCTGCGGCACTCCCTTACGTCTCCATAAACGCTATATTCCCGTACAAAAATTGGGGTCGGGTGGGTTCTCTTCCATTTATAGCGTATGGGATTTACAAGCACGTCACGAAAAAGTCTTAAAAGTCCTGACAACCACCAGTGAAAAAGCCCGACAGTTATTCCAACAAGAAGCGATTGTCCTGCAAAGTTTGCGCCATCCGGGGGTGCCTAAAGTTGAGGATCGCGAGAGTGCTTTTTGTATAAAAACCCGCGATCGCGAGATCGACTGTTTGGTGATGGAGAAAATTAACGGGCAAAATCTGGAAGAAATTCTCGCCGAGCGCTATCCTCAAGGATGCCCGGAAACCTTAGCTTGCGAGTGGTTGTGGCAGGTAGCGACGATTCTCGGGGTCTTGCACAAACGCAAAATCGTCCATCGCGATATCAAACCCTCTAATCTCATGCTGCGCAGCGATCGCGGCACCTTTGGGGAAACGCAACTGGTTTTAATCGATTTTGGAGGCGCAAAACCCATCGATCCCCATCCCAGCACCACGCGCTTATTTTCCTCGGGTTATAGTCCCCCGGAACAAATGTCCGGTGGAGGAGCAGAACCCACGGCGGATATTTATGCCTTGGGACGCACGATCGTGCACCTGCTGACGGGACTACATCCGACGGAGATGGAAGATGTGGAGACGGGACACTTACAATGGCACAATTATGCCAACGTCAATCCGGGGTTGGCGACTTTGCTCGATAATACGATTCATCCCGTTGCCGATCGCCGTCCCCAAACCGCTCGGGAAGTTAAGCGAGAATTAGCACGGCTGGCGATGATGCGATCGCGACGCAGGATCTTAGGCAAACAAGGACTCGATCGGGTTACCCAAATTTGGCAACAGATAAAACAGCCTTTTATTCCGATCGGTTTGGCGATGGTTAAAACCGTCAAGCAGATTGGCAAAACGAGCGCGATCGCCTATAGAAAAGTGAGTTTTGCTTCTCTGGAAACCCTGCAAGAAATGATTTTAGGTGGAAGCGGGGCGATTGGGGGGATTTTACTGGGTCAAGGTCTGGTAACCTATACTCCTTGGGGAGATGAATTTGCCCGCCGGACAAACGAGCTTCTCTCCCAATTCGTTCTCAATCTCGAGATTGAGGTAGAACCCAACCTGTTAGTTGTCGCGATCGTGGGGTTTGGAACCGCTTGGGGTCTGGCGAAACCCAAAAGTTACCAACAGCGCAGCCATCCCCTTTTTGCCGGGATGTCTGGGTTTTTGGCCTATGCGATCGCTTGGTTGTTTTGGCAAGGTTTTTCGGGGTCTATCGAGGAACAATTTTGGGGATTTTTAGGGATTAGCGTCGCACTGTTAACAATCGGTTTGGGATTTTCTCAATATTGGCTCTTACATTTACTCACCAGTGTTTTGGGAACCGGAGCAATATTCGTTGAATTACTCAAATGGGGACAGATACCCTTACAAAAAATACCGGAAATTTTATCGTTTTCTTATTTCTTTTTAACGATGGGATTTTTTGGCTTGATGGGGATGGCGATCGCTTTTTCGTTAAGTTTGAGTCACTTTATTTTCCTGCCGATTTTGCAATGGCTGTCAAGAGACTAAATTTGTTATTTGTTATTTGTTATTTGTTGTTTGTTTTCATTTACCATTGTTCGCCGTTCACTAAAATGACACATTCTCCTGTACCATTCGAGCAAGATTCTCCCTTTCCCTTACTAGAAAGTGCTTTACTCAATCTCTTAAGGCGAGAGGAAAGAACTTGGGGTTATTTCCAAGTCAAACAAGAGAATCAAAACTACGTTCTTTGTATTCCCAGTTTGCCAAAACTGAAGATTTCTAAAAGTGCAAAAAGTTACGCTTATCGCGCTTATTGGATTAACAAAAAAGAACCCTCAATTGCAGTTCAACGCAAAGAAAAACAAATGATAGATCCGAAAACAAAGAAAGAAAAAAAGCAAAAAATTTATGAAGTTTTACAGTATTTTGACGAACGGGAAAATCTACAACAGAAAAAAATAAACGCTATTCTCGCAGACCTCATTAAAGGAGAAATTGAAAATAATTTACCCCCTGTCGAAATTGGTGAAATGAAACCTCTCGTGACCATCCTAAGACGCGATCGCAACTTGTAACAATTATCAATTACCCATTACCCATCAGCATCAACAATTTCAAATTCCAAGCCATCACTTATTAAGAAATCGTGAGTGTGGCGATCGCGTTCGTTTGTATCGCTCAATTCTAAGTTATAAAAATCCACAATCTCCGGGTCAAAGTAAGGGCCCGCGTGCCATGTTCCTGCTTCTAATTTAATAAAACAATTTCCCGGAATGCGAAAGGCGACAATCTCTTCAATTTTGGGTCTATCTTCATCGCAAGGGGGTGCAACAGCAAGAAACCATTCTTGTCCTTCTAAAGACCCCAAACATTGCGTGCAAAGACAGTGACGCGTAATTTGACTGAATTTTCGACCCCGTTGGTGCAGGCGCATGATGTAAAATCGTGGCGTGCCGTTACTGAGGTTTAATTGCGCGTCACTGTCATCATAAGGCTTGCCATCTCCTGCGGGTAAAATAAGCTGGCCAAATGGCTGAAAATTCGCGATCGCGATCTTTTGTGCGATTAGTTTTTGCATCTTCATCGGGCAATCTTTTTCTCTATTCTAGAGGCGATCGGGTTGAAGGAAGCCGGACGATCGCGATTTCGGAGAGTAATGCGCGATCGCTGACACGATGGAGAGATATCTTCCGTCACACTCATCCTATCGGTTGTCATTTAGTTTAAAGTTAGGTTAAGATGATAAGTCCTTGTGCAAATCTCTCCTTCGAGAAAGGAAAAACAAAGTTATGTTTTCTTTACATTACCAGACAACTAATCTTGGTAATGCAGCCAATTTTCCTGATGATGAGGAAAATTGGCTGCAAGATTTAGAAAGGGAACTCGAGGGGGAAAACCGCTCTCTGAGTTCATCCCCACTCCAGCAACCCCGTAACAGTCAAATGGGTGAATTTTTTCGCGATCGCGATCGGCTACAAAATATCGATCTGAATTCCCAGTTAAAGGACTTAACGCTTTACGAAGCCAACATTGATGTCAATGGCTTGGGAAAAGAAGCGATCGAGCGACTGGAAAGAAATCCCTATCTTCCCGGTTTAATTTTTATGGATAGCGGACAATTTGTCGGCATGATTTCTCGGCAAAGTTTCTTTGAATGGATGAGCCGTCCTTACAGTTTGGAACTATTCACCCAACGACCTCTGAAACGTTTCTGCGAATACAACCCAACTCAATCTCTTTTTTGTTCGGCAGAAGACTTGATTTTCAAAGCCGTTTCTCTCACCTTGAAGCGAGAGAGCAATCTCGTTTACGAACCTATTATTGTTGAACTTAAAGCCAATACTTATCGCTTATTAAGCATTCATGATTTGTTACTCGCTCATGCCAAAATACATGAATTAGCAACCCAGAGATTACAGCAATCCGAATCCATTCTCAGAGAGCGATCGACGGGATTAACTAAAGCCTTAAAAAAATTGAAAAAAACCCAAATGCAACTCATTCAATCGGAAAAAATGTCCGCTTTAGGACAAATGGTTGCGGGACTCGCTCATGAAATCAATAATCCGGTGACTTTTATTTATGGAAACCTTCAACACGCGCAAGATTACGCACGAGACTTAATTTCTCTCCTCGCGCTTTATCGATCGCATTATCCTCAACCGATCGCGGCGATCCAAGAAAGTATTGAAAAAATCGAGATTGATTTTCTCCTTGACGATTTTGCTAAGGTTTTAGACTCGATGCAACTGGGAGCGAACCGCATTCGAGAAATTATTGTCTCTCTGCGTAATTTCTCCCGTCTGGATGAAGCGCAAATGAAGGAAGTCGATCTGCATGAAGGCATCGAGAGTACCTTATTAATTCTGCAAAATCGCTTAAAAAATCAGCCCGATCGTCCGGCAATTGAAACGATAAAAAACTATGGTGACTTGCCGTTAGTCGAGTGTTATGCCGGACAACTCAATCAGGTTTTTATGAATTTGTTGAGTAACGCGATCGACGCGATCGAGGAAAAACTAAACCGTGAAGATATCCCCGCTTTCAATCCGCAAATTTGCATCGAGACGCGTCTCTTGGAACCGGAAAATATAGAGATTCGCATTACCGATAACGGGATGGGAATTAGAGACAAAGATCGCACGAAATTGTTTTCTCCATTCTTCACCACCAAAGCGATCGGGAAAGGCACGGGTTTGGGACTGTCGATTAGCTATTCGATTATTGTCGAAAAACACCAAGGGAGTTTGGACTGTATCTCAGAAATGGGTCAAGGGACTGAATTTCGCATTAATCTTCCTCGATTTCAGTCTCTGATTAATAGTGAATGAAACTACAACGGACTGCCAATTAAAGTAAACCCCGACCAATAATAAGGATGGGAAAGTCTGGCATTTCGCATGGCGATCGCTTCGGGAATCAAACCGGGATTTCTTTCCAACTCTTTCCACAGATCCGCGCTCAAGACGACTTCTCCCCGTAACATGGCCAGTTGAGTCTGTCGCAAGGCTTCCGATTTCAATGGGAGAGCGGCTAAATTCTCGTAAAACTCTCCCATTAACGCGAGAGTTCCGCGATCGCTAACATACCAAAGACTCGCCAGAACGGATTTTGCTCCGGTTTGCACGGCCAGTCCGGCAAATCCCAATTCTGCTTGTTCGTCCCCAAAAGCCGTGCGACAAGCGCTCAATACCAACAGATCGACCGGGGGATCGTGCCAGCTCAACCGTCCCAATTCGGGGAGGGTGAGTTTGCGATCCCACAATTGAATGTAAGAATTACGCGGATGTCCGGGTTTAAATTCCGCATGGGTGGCAAGATGAATGACTTGAAAAGGAAAAAGATGGCGCTGCAACTGCAAATTTTCTAGGGTAAATTCCTCATTCAGAAAGGTTTTATCGGCTTCTGATTTTTGCGTGAGCGCCAATTCTAACGGGATGGCAAGAAGGGGACGACTCTCTTGAAATTGGGAGGCTCCCATTGCCAATACACGGGCATTATCTAAAGAATTATAGAGAGTATTCGTGAGCGTAAAACTGGGAATAATGCTAAAACTATATTTTTCGATTAAAAATTGTTCGCCATCGTGTAACGCGGCTAGGGGAAGGCTCCGAAAACCCGTATCGAGAGAAAAGAGAAGCGTATCAATTTCTTGTGCCTCTAAATCGGCGGCAATAGGTGCTATCAACCATTGATACAGTTGTTGGGAATGAGGTAAATAGTTGCGATGGGTTCGAGTTTTGCCACTGGTAATCTGACGGCGAAATTCTGAGGCAACGGCGAGGATATTTTCGGACTTTAAATTCTCGATTCGTTCGATAATGGGATAGCCGCGAGCGGTAATGACAATTAATTCTAAATCATTAGGATGGCTGGTGGCATAGATTAGGGCTAATTTTTGTCCGGTTTGACGTTCGATCGCTTCTAAGTGCTTCTGGACGACAATCAGGGAAATATGATGCCCTTCCCCATGAAAACGGGTATCAAAATAATCCTCAAAAGCTCTGCGGCGACTTTGTTCGATGAAATCTACGACTTCATTGGTGAGTTCGTCGTTAACCCAAAGACCTTCTTGCCGATCGCCGTTGGCAAAGATGAGAATTCCTCGTCCGTTGCGGCGATCGTTGCGAAATTCACCTTCATAACGATCGCCGTTGGCAAAGATAAATTGACCCCGACCATTGCGCTTGTCGTCGCGAAATTCCCCTTCATAGCGATCGTTGTTGGCGAAAATCAAACGACCGATACCATTGCGTTTGTTATCGCGAAATTGTCCTTCGTAGCGATCGCCGTTGGCAAAATAAAAAATCCCAAACCCATTGCGCTGGCCGTCGCGAAATTGTCCCTCGTAGCGATCGCCGTTGGTATAGATAAAGATCCCCTGACCGTTTTCTTCCCCGTCGCGAAATTCCCCTTCGTAACTGTTTCCATTGCCATAGTGACAGCGACCGCTACCGTTCAACTGTCCGCTTTGAAAGTCTCCCGTACATTCCGTGCCGTCCGGTAGGGTTATGATATTGGCTCGCGCTGGCTCGATGGGCTTTATTGCCATCGTCAGTCCAAGTCCTGTCGCGATCGCGATCGCGAAATGATATTTTTTCTTGTTTTTGTGTCCTAACATAAATAGACCTTATAGCCAAAACTGTAACCCAAATTTTTGGCACATTTCTTAGCTTATAGCTTCTCGGACTGGGAAAGGCGACAATGATGAGGCATACTCTTATTTTTAGTGGGAGAAAAAAAACTAGAACGCGCTTCTACTCTTTTATGGGCAAATATCCTAGACCTTGAAATGCACCAGACACAATTTTTGCATTCAAGTTAAAAAGTTAACAAAATTTCGAGTGCCTTTTCCAAAAAATCTTAAAAAAATTAATAACTTCGATGGAAGGATGTCAATCGAGCAACTAGACCTTAAAATTTTTCTCAGTCCGCTCTATCGAGGAAACTGGTTTGTATGAATGTTCTCATCGTTCACGCCCATCACGAGCCTCAAAGTTTTTCATCCGCACTGTACCGTCAGGCTGAATCAACCCTCGAGGCGGCCGGACATACCGTTCTGGTTTCGGATCTCTACAGCATGGGCTTCGACCCAGTCTCCGATCGCCGCAATTTCACCTCAACTGCAAATGCTGATTATTTAAAGCAGCAAAGAGAAGAAATGCACGCGAGTGAGGTCAACGGTTTTGCCTCGGATATCGAGACGGAAATGCAAAAGCTCGAACAGTGCGATGCCCTCATTTTTAATTTTCCCCTCTGGTGGTTCGGAATGCCCGGGATTCTCAAGGGCTGGTGCGATCGCGTTCTCACGATGGGACGCATTTACGGCGGCCCGCAACTTTATGAAAACGGGATCGGGAAAGGTCAAAAACGAGGGCTGGTCATTCTCACCACGGGGGGCGGTTTGCCTGCCTATGACGGTTGGGGTTTGAATCCGGCTTTAGAGGATATTCTCCTCCCCATCCAACATGGGATTTTCTGGTTTAATGGCTTCCTGCCTTTAACCCCATTTGTGGCATGGTCGCCGACCCGAGTCACGCCAGAACAGCGAGTCGAGTATCTCGGTCAACTCGATCGCAAACTTCAATCCTTATTTGAGGAAGAACCGCTACACTTGCCGAAAATGGCAGATTTCCCCAACTGGGGACATGACGTGCAAAATCGCTATACCGTCGTCGTGCGCCGCCAGCGCCAACCCGATGACGAATACAGCAAACGCGTTCCTGCCGAACTGGCATTAATCGATCGCTGGCAGCGCGAAGGAATCCTATTAGCATTTGAAGCGGCAGCCGCCAACGATCCCGACTGGCGAGGATTTCTCAAGTTTCGGGCTCGCGATCGGCAGCAGGTGGAAACGCTTTTAAGTCAACTGCCCCTGGATGAATACCTGACCTATGAAATTACAGAACTCGCAAAACCGGCTTCCTAAGTCTCTCTTGCTCTCACTCGGCGATCGCGTCTTTTGAGGAGGGAACGGCTTCCCCAGAGTCCCAATCCCAATACGCCTAAGATTGCAGAAGGTTCGGAGGTCGTGACGGGATCGGGTAAAATTTCGCGTTTAATTTTTTCCGTCACGGCTGTCTCAAAATCGCGAAAGGTTGCTGCGGTTTGGACAAAAGCGCCTTCTCCGCCGATGACATAATTGAGGAAATAGTCATCTAGAGTGGGCACGTCCGTCAAAATGGGCAGACCATTAATCGTAATGCCTTGCGCCACCGCAGCATCCCGAGCGGCAGAAACTAAACCCGTACAAGCCGGATTGAGATTGGTGTCCGCACCATCAGTTGGAGAACAATAACTCAGTTGGGTGGTATCGCGGTTAATATTTTGACCGCCATCTCCAGAAACGTCCATGACTAGGCGATCGCCCTCAAAATCATTGTTTAAAAGCAAATTTGCCGCCGAGTCGATCGCCGCAGCAACATTGGTGAGATTTCCGTCGGGACGAGGGAATGCCGCGATCGCATCGGCAAAAGCATTTGCACTGGCTGCATCGGTGATGTGATACCAGTTGAGAGGTTCGGCAGGTTCCGTCGCCCAATACTGGAGGGTTACGGCAATGCCCCGTTCTAATCCGGAAATCAGGCTAATCAGTTCGGCATCGCGAAACGCATCGACATAACCCTGACGTTGCAACTCAAACTCTTGAATATCGACACTGCCCGATACGTCTACCGAGAGGACTAACTCCGTATCGACGAACTTAGCTGCCAGAGCCGGAGGAGTAACCGAGACCGTCGCCGCGATCGCTATTGCCCCCAACTCAATAACACTTTTCTTCATTTGTAATCCTCAAAATACTTAAAAATATAGAAAATCTCAACCCATTCTTATTACCCCGTCTCGAGTATCGGAGATATAATTTAATTTGACAAGATAAAAAACATAAAAGTTGATTGTTCATCGCGTTCAGAAAGCGCGATCGCCTGTAGCTCGTGAGAATTTCATCATCGCAAAAAAAAGGAGTCAACTTTGACTCCTCTCATTCTGCTCAAATCATGTTAAGTGGGACGATTATCGAGGGGGACGATCGCCTCGAGAAAAGATTAAGCGCGATCGCGTTGTTTTTTGATCAGGGAACTGCCACCTAATAATCCCAAGGCTAATAATCCTAAAGTAATAGAAGGTTCGGGAACGGAAGCAATTTCTCGTTGTATTTTTGTGACGATTGCTTGCTCGAAAGTGTTAAAATCAGAGGCCGCTTGCAGAAAAGCATCCGATCCACCAATCACAAAGTCCTCAAAATAGCTCTCGAGACCGACGACATCGTTGAGAATCGGCAAACCGTTAATCATGACATCTTGACTCAAAGCATAATCGCGAGCTGCTTCTACCAAACTGGTGCAATCTGGATGGGTACTCAGAGGATTATCATTGGGATCGCAACGAGAGATTCCATCAAGCGTTTTGCTTTGAAAGCCATCCGCAGACAAATCAATCAGTTTCCGACCGTCAAAGTCATTGTCCTCTAGGAGATCGGTTGCTGAATACAATGCTTGGGCAATATTGGTGCCCGTACCAATATTTGTGGGTCTATCGGTGTTTTCAATAGTTTGGGCAAACAACTCAGCACTGGCTGCATCGGTAATATGAAACCAGTCTAAGGCTTCTGCAGTCGTGTCCGACCAGTATTGTAACGTTACGGCAATGCCTTTATCTAAACCCGTAATTTGCTCGATGAGTTCGGCATTACGAAACGCGTTCGCATAACCTTGGCGCTGTAGTTCAAATTCCATAGCATCAATACTGTCCGAGACATCGACAGAAAACACTAATTCTGTATTCACCAATGTCATGGCCAGAGCAGGAGATACCGTAAGAAGGCTGGCGGCGATCGCAGCCGAAGTCGTTCCCAACCAAGTAATAAGTCGTTTCATGTTTACAACCTCATAGCGAACTCGATAATCAAAACATGAGAGAGTTTGGCGTGAGCTGTTCGCAAGATTTTTGCATTTCTCTCCTTCACTAAGTTAGCACAACTTTAGTTTATTTTGTCTCTAGAGGAAAATACCCAAAATTCTCAGCAAAAATTCTGATTTTCCTTGCGGTTTCAGTCTCCTCTCTCGAAGGCTTACAGTTTTATCATCTCCGTCAATCGGGAGTCATGCACTGATGAGAATCGAGGAGATTGACGATCGCGATCGTACCCAGAATTGAAATCTGCTCGATCGCCTGCTTTAACCTGCTTTTATCTATCTGGAAGCGGGCAAAAATCTCGAGGAAAATTAATGATAGGAAGAGAAATTTAGCAATCTCCTTCCCCTGTTGCGTATTGGGAGTTATCTATGAAACTGCGCCAAGAAGAATTAGTG
>JBFRWJ010000012.1:0-14278 GCA_051439525.1 Spirulina sp.
GGTTAAACCCGGACATTCTGCTTTGTTCCTATTGGTCGAAAAAGTGACTCTTGATAAAGTCCTAGAAGAGTTGTCCGAGTTCTCTCCCGAACCCAAAATTTTGCATTCTTCTTTGACTCGTGCAGAAGAGCAAAAACTTGAAGAAGAGTGGCAAAAAATTTCGGCAGAAAATCAAGCGGAAGCCGTCGAAGTTGAAGTTGTGTAATCGGGTTGGAGTGGAGAGGGAAGGAGACATTGTATCTCTTTCCCTTTCTTCAAGCAATGAAAACCCGGCTATCTCCTCGCCAGTGGGGGAGATGATGGCATCGTTCGGGTTTGGAAGAGAGTAGAGAACGAAGAATGAGTTTCAATCCGTGACTTTGTACCGTTTGTTTTTTTAGAGATTTATTCGTAATTGAATTCTAGTTTACTTTGAAGCACAATTTCGTCCATGATTTCTTTAACTTTTCCTCGTTCTACTTGTTCGGAAAAAATCGCTGTGAGCTTGGGAATATTTATTATTTCTTCTATAGAATCCAGATATCGCTGAACTATTGCTCTAATTCCATATACCGAATTGGCATTTGATTCTAATTGTTCATAAATTTCAGCTTCTTTCATTTCTGTTTTGATGACAAAGCTAATTGGATAACGTTGAATTTTGTCAATATCTAAGAAATATTTTTTAAAGTCTAGAGTTTCTGTAACTTGAAAAAATCTTCCTAGTGGTCTCATGACAAAATCTATTCCACCATCATTCGCATTAGTACGACCAGTTTTGTAAAGAGCAAGTGACTGTTCGTTTAATTCCTCTGGCTCCCAACCCCAATATAAAAGAGTATCGGCATAGTGAGCCTTTAAGATAGCATAACTCACTATTTCAAATATTCTAGCATCAACATTTGGCTGAATTTGTTGCTTAATGAAGTTTATTGCTTTGTCAGAATCTTGCTCTGATATTTGAGCTAATTTAGAAGTATAATTGATAAAGCGATCGAAAGACGATCTTTTTGCTTCAACATAAGTATCAATTATTTCAATAATAGCAAAAGCAATATTATACTGTTGATTGTTCACCGTGACTTTCAAAAGATTTTCGTTAATCCAATATCTTTTTGTTTTTAGGTCTCTGATAATTGGTTGATATTGAACATCAGGAAAAAATTTCTTGAATTCATCATTCATTCTATTATTAAGCGCATGATTTTGCAGTTTCTTCCCAAAAGGAAGCTCTCTCATTCTTGCCAATAATTCCGTATATATTGCTCCGTCATATTCTGAATATGATAAAGTAGTATCATCAGTAAAACCTTTTGAAATATAGTCTTCAACGAGTACATAAATTGCATAGTGATTTGCAAACGATCCTCTAGATTTACTTCCTCGACTTGCAGATTTTGTTTTATGATTTAAATAACGTATGAGATAGCTACTTGTAAATATTTCCTCTGTAGAACCATCAAAATGTTTTTTGAGAATTTTCTTGATAACCGATGTAAACTCATGTTCCATATTTAGAATAACTCCGCTTTTCTTTGATTCTTGTGGAATCCATTTTTTCTTATATATGTCTTATTTAACGGTTTGAGCTTTTCGCCGTTGAATTCATCCGTAATATTCAATCGGCGCAAGCCAATTTTAAAGTAATCTTCCTGAAGTTCAATGCCAATACATTTTCGCTCTAGACGCTGAGCGACCGCACAGGTTGTAAACGTCCCTGCAAATGGATCGAGAACAATATCTCCTTTGTTGGAACTTGCTTTAATTATTCGTTCCATTAAGGCTTCTGGTTTTTGTGATGGATGATTCTCATATTCATCCATACGATAACGCACTCGAGGAAATTCCCAAACATTACCGGGTACTTTTTTGGTATTGTAGGGCTTGGGAGTTTTACCTCTATAATCAATGAGTTTGCGTCGGGCTCCAGTCTTTGCCTCCACAAGAATATTTTCTACATTAAATGTATAGTTTTTCTTGTTTTTAACACAGAATAAAATTGGCTCCCACAGTGAGCCATAGTATTTTTGCGCTTGCACGCCAGAACTATCATACGACCAGACAATACGAGATAAAATAGTTAGTTTTTCTCGTATATATAAATCTAAATATGGCATTGCTTGTGTGCTGCTCATCAAATACATTGAACCTGTTGGTTTGAGTTTTTTGATACAAATATCAATCCATTTATAACACCACTCAGCATAATCTCGATCGCTCGGCCATTTATCATGAAAGTTAGCGAATTTTTTACCAATATTATAGGGTGGATCGGCAAAGATTAAGTCAACAGAAGAATCTATTACATAACGATCGATTATTTCTTCACTATTCCCATTAATTAACCGACAAGTTTCATTCTCAAAAATATTCATAATTTTTTGGCGTGGTACGCCAACCCTACAAATCTCACATTTACCTCAACTACAATTAACGAGACAAACATGAAGGATTAAAACAATAATACTGGGAAATGAGAAAAATGACAAGAAGATCGCGATAGGTATGAGTGAAATGCTCATCAAGTCTCGCGATCGATAAAAATAATTAAATTGAAGATCGAACTCGTTCGGAACTGGGAAGGGATTATATTGGCTCACCTTCCCAGTTAAGGGTTTAACCCTGCATCCATTCGGTATGGGTAAACTCTCCGCGAGGCTTATCAATGCGTTCGTAGGTATGAGCCCCAAAATAATCCCGTTGCGCTTGGGTGAGGTTTTGCGGCAAGCGATCGCGGCGATAGCTGTCAAAGTAATCCAAAGAAGCGCTAAATGCCGGCACCGCAATTCCCGTACTATTGGCAACCATTAACACCTCTCGCCAAGCTTTTTGGCGATCGAGAATGCTTTGTTTGAATTCGGGGGCTAACAATAAATTGGGCAAATCGGGATTGTCGGTAAATGCCTTTTTAATCTTATCCAGAAAACCTGCCCGAATGATGCAGCCACCTTTCCAGATGCGCGCATCTTCTGCCAAGTCGAGATTGTATCCCTTCTCGTCGGAAGCCTTTTTCAATAAAGCCATGCCTTGAGCGTAAGAACACATCTTGGAGCAATACAAAGCATCGCGAACTTTATCGATAAACTCTTTCTTGTCACCCTCAAAAGGCGTTACCGTGGCGGTAATTTCTTTCGATGCTGCTACCCGTTCTTCTTTGTAAGACGACATGACGCGGGCATTCACCGCCGCAAAAATGGTAGGAATGGGTACGCCTAATTCTAAAGCGCTAACCACCGTCCAGCGTCCCGTTCCTTTTTGTCCTGCCGCATCAAGAATCAGATCGACTAAATACTTATCGGACTCTTTATCGACATACTTGAAGATATCTGCCGTAATTTCAATCAAGAAAGAGTTTAACTCATCTGTAGTATTCCACTCGGCAAAGATTTCATGGAGTTCTTGATTGCTTACGCCCAAACAGGATTTCATCAGGTCATAAGCTTCGGCAATTAACTGCATATCGCCGTATTCAATGCCATTGTGAACCATTTTCACATAGTGACCCGCGCCCCCCGGTCCGACAAATGTCACGCAAGGCCCGTCATCCACTTGAGCAGCAATTTTCGTTAAAATGGGCTCGAGTTCTTTATAGGCGCTTTCCGTTCCCCCCGGCATCAAACTGGGACCATTTAATGCCCCTTCTTCACCGCCACTTACTCCCATACCGACAAATCCGAGTCCGGTTGCTTCTAATTCTTGGGTGCGTCGTTCGGTATCATCATAGAGTGAATTTCCGCCATCGATAATCATATCTCCTTCTTCGAGAAGGGGTTTTAATTGCTGAATCACCGCATCGACGGGTTTACCCGCTTTGACCATAACTAAAATTTTGCGGGGACGTTCGAGGATCTGCACGAACTCTTCAAGGGAATAGGCGGGTTTTACGTCTTTTCCTTGCGCCCGCGTTTCCATAAACGTTTTCGTTTTGCTTTCGGTACGATTGTAAACCGCAATGGGAAAACCTCGACTTTCTACGTTCAGAGCCAAGTTTTCTCCCATTACTGCTAAACCGATAACACCAAAGGTTCGTTTCGCCATAAGTCCTCTCTGTAAGAATTACGAATTGCTGGCAAGTGGAAATTTCACTCAATTTTGAGTTGACAATAGTTTCTATCCTAGCCCGATCTTTGCCATTATCATCTAAAGAAGAAGTTAAATATTAATTGTCAGAACGAATGCAAAAATAAAAGCGTAATTAAACGCACAATAAATATTAAAAATTGTTTAAAATAAATCGAGAACGGTAGAGACGTTGCCGGCAACGTCCGTAAATCAGTTAAGGAATAGAGAAACCCATTACCTATCCAACATGAGCGAAACAATTGACAAGACAGAGAATGAGATATCAACCTCAACCCGTGCATATCATTGGCTCGGGGCGATCGCACTCATCTATTTGCTCCTCGTGGCAGTGGAGGCGATCGGCTCGGGGTTTCGGACGATCGCCGGGGATAGGGCGATCGACTTGTTTGCCTTTGCTACCAATCCTTTTGCTGGACTCATTGTTGGTACTTTAGCAACGGCGTTAATCCAGTCCTCGAGTACGATTACTTCGATCGTCGTCGGGTTAGTAGCGGGGGGATTGCCGGTTTCCGTGGCGGTGCCGATAATGATGGGAGCAAATATCGGTACAACAATTACGAACACTCTCGTGAGTCTCGGTCATATCGGCAAGAAAGAGGAGTTTCAGAGGGCATTTGCGGCGGCGACGATTCACGATTTCTTTAATTTTATTTCGGTGGTTGTCTTTCTACCCTTAGAAATTTTTACTCACTTTTTCGAGAAACTGGCGGGCATATTGGCGGGGTTATTCGTTGGGGACGTTGCTGTGGATGCCGAGAAGTTGAATTTAATTGGGATTGTTACCTCTCCTGTCGAGGGGATTTTAGAAGCGATCGCGCATCGTTTTCCCTCTCCTTTAGACGGTATCCTTCTCATTCTTCTGGGAATTACGGCAATTTTTGCCGCGATTTTTTATTTAGGCAAACTCTTAAAAGAGTTGCTGGTGGGAAAAGCCAAGGAAATGTTAGAAAGCGCGATCGGATCGGGGGCATTAAAAGGAATTTTTTCCGGTACTCTGGTGACAATGTTCGTGCAATCTTCTTCGACGACAACCAGTTTAATTGTGCCTTTGGCGGGGACGGGATTGCTAAGTTTAGAACAAGTTTATCCTTTTACCTTGGGGGCAAATATCGGGACTTGCATTACCTCTGTCATTGCCGCAACGGCAGTGACGTCAAATCGATTGCCTGCTTTGGAAATTGCTTTTGTACACTTACTTTATAACGCGATCGGCGTGGTTATTATTTATAGCATTCCCATTTTAAAAAATTTACCGCTTTTTGGAGCAAAAATGTTGGCAAAATTGGCTTGCGAACAAAAAATTCTCGCTCTTGTTTATATTTTCTCTGCTTTTTTTCTTCTACCCGGTTTTTGTTTGGGCGTAACATTATGGCTTGGCTCTTGAAAAAAAGTGAGTATTCTCGATCTATTGCTTTATTGTTTTAGAACCAAGTGAGCTTTGCGATTTGGCGTTGGCGAAAATATTTTGACGATCGAAGAAAGCGAGACCCGCAAAAATGGCGCGATCGCATTTTATGATTAAATATAGAGGCGATCGCATTTTGGAGAAAAGAAACCATGCAAGAAATATCTGAAGCTGGATTGCAGTTGCGACAACTCCAAAATCGCCTGCGCGTTAATGCCGCTACAATTGATGTTCTCGATCGAGATGATTCTGATATTTTGGTCGTTCCCTCCTTGAGTCTCGACCAAGAACAGTTAGGGAAAATTCCGGGTTTTCTCCATTATGAAGAACGTTTATTATTTTCTCTCATTCGTCTTCGCAATCCTCACGTTCGCCTAATTTATATTACAGCTCAACCCCTTTCCCCTGCGATTATCGACTATTATTTACAATTATTACCCGGCATTCCTTTTTCTCATGCTCGCGCTCGTTTATTGCTTCTTTCCACCTATGATTCATCCTTGAAACCTTTATCGCAAAAAATTTTAGAGCGTCCTCGCCTGATCGAGCGCATTCGCAAGGCCATGCGCTTGGATCGATCTTATATGGTTTGTTTTAATTCTTCGTTATTGGAGCAAGAATTATCTTTAAAATTAGGTATTCCTTTGCTCGCTTCCTGTCCGGATTTACTGTACTGGGGGTCAAAAAGCGGCAGTCGAGAAATCTTTAAAAATGCGGGAGTTTTGCATCCCGATGGCAGTCTTTCTGTGGAAAATGAAAAAAATTTGCTAACAAAAGCAGTAGAATTATGGCAAAGAAAGCCAGACTTAAAACGCATTGTGATTAAACTCAATGAGGGATTTTCCGGGGAAGGAAATGCTCTTTTGGATTTAACCCCCATTGCGGCAGTTTCTCCCGCAAAAACGAGCTTAGAAGAGGCACGAGAAGCCTTGCGCGATCGCTTGCAGCATCTCAGTTTTCAAACTCCCGATGAAACTTGGCAAAGATTTTCCCTGCGCTTGCCTGAATTGGGGGCAATTGTTGAAGAATATATTGAAGGAGAAGAGAAGCGATCGCCAAGTTTTCAAGGTTATATTACGCCCTCGGGCAACGTGGAAATCCTCTCCACCCACGATCAAATCCTCGGGGGTCCCGACGGACAAATTTATTTAGGCTGTCGTTTTCCTGCCGATGCGGTTTATCGCTTGCAACTGCAAGACTTAGGGGTTAGAATCGGTAAAATTTTAGCCGCAAAAGGAGCAATGGAACGATATGGGGTTGATTTTGTCGCCGTGCGACAGCGCGATCGCGATCCGGAGTGGAAAATTTATGCTATAGAAATCAATCTGCGGAAAGGAGGAACTACCCATCCTTTTATGACGCTCAAGTTATTAACCAATGGAGAATACCGGATCAAAACGGGACTCTTTCGCAGTCAAGATCGAGAAAAATATTATGTGGCATCGGATAATTTACAGAAAGCCAATTATCGGGGTTTGCTCCCCGGTGATTTAATGGATATTATTACCCGTCACCGCTTGCACTTTGATAGTAGCACGAAGACCGGGACGGTTTTTCATTTGATGGGGGCTTTATCGGAATTTGGTAAATTAGGATTGACGAGTATTGGCAATTCTTTTAAAGAGGCAGAAGCGATCTATAATCAAGTCGAAACAGTCCTCGATATGGAAACCCAAATCGACTATTCTAATTTACCGGCTGCACCGCCCTTACCGATTAGTTGGTATGGTAGTAACTAATTCCCTGTAAAATTGAAAGGTTTAAGGAGTAATGCGCTCTTTTGTCGAAGAATTTCGCGATCGCCTCATCGATCTTTTTAAAACTCCCTTATTTCGAGGGGATTCTCCCTTAACTATCGGGTCTTTCGTTCAACTCTTTGTAGCGTCGATTGTTGTTTTCTTTTGCGTCCGTTTATTGCGCCGATTATTGAAGACAAGATTACTCAAACCCTTAAGAATTGATGAAAGCAACCGAGAAGCGATCGCAACGCTAATTAGCTATGGTTTTGGCTGTCTTGCTTTTGTTATTCTTCTGCAAGGAGTCGGGTTTAGATTTGAATCTCTGGCTGTCATTGTGGGCAGTTTTGGGGTAGGGATTGGTTTTGGTTTACAAGACTTTACCAAAAATTCTGTTAGTGGTTTAACGTTATTATTAGAACGGAAAGTCAAAGTCGGAGATTTTATCGAATTTGACCATCTTTCCGGATACGTGAAAACGATTTCCTTGCGATCGATGGTGATCCGCACTCGGGAAGGAGGAGATGTGATCGTTCCCAATAGTCAATTGGTAGAAAAGCGCGTTCTCAATTGGAATTATGAAGATGCTTTAGGACGCATTCACATCCCCGTTGGAGTTGCCTATGGTAGCGATCCGGTATTAGTCACGGAGGCATTATTAAATGCTGCTTATAGCGAACCCAACGTTTTGCACGAACCTTCTCCTCACGTGCTTTTTAGAGGATTTGGGAATAGTTCTTTAGATTTTGAATTGCGAGTTTGGGTTCGGGGTTACGATCGCGAACCCTATGTTAGAAGCACGTTAAACTTTTTAATTGAAGATAGTTTGCGCCAACAAGGTATCGATATTCCTTTTCCCCAACAAGATTTGTGGTTGCGCAATCCTCAAGTTCTTTCGCCAGTTATTCATGCTCCTCAATCTTTACCGTTAGAGGAGAAAGAGGATGTTCCTGCTCCAATTCAATCCCCACCAAAATTGCTCTCAATTCGCGATTTGTTGAGACAAGTGGTTTATTTTCAAGGGTTTACCGATCTCGAGTTGCGAGAGTTGATTGAAATCGGTTATCGCAAGCGCTTACATCAAGAAGATATTCTCTTTGAAGAAGGAGATCCGGGGGATGCGTTTTATATTATTTTATCGGGTACGGTGGATGTTTATGCCAAAAAAATTAATAAGCATTTGGCGACATTGGAAGCAGGGAAATTTTTTGGCGAGTTAGCTTTAATGTTGGGAATTCCTCGCACGGCGACAGTGATTGCTCGGGAAGATACGATTTTATTTGTGATTAATAATCGAGGCTTTAAAAAACTCTTGCGCGAGAATTCAGAATTAGCAGAGATTATTGTGAAAGAGTTAAGTAAGCACCAGCAAGAATTATCCGAACGCAGGAAACAATTACAGGAAATGGGACTGGACGAACAAGATGAAAATAAGAGTGTTGTGGATTGGGTTCGCAAGCGAGTTAAGAGATTATTCGGCTTATCATGAAAATCGGAATATTACTAACCATTAGGAAAAAATTATCGGGAAAGTTGATATGAGAAAATTTGTTTTTCTGAAAATCTTTCAAGGAGACTTCGATCGCGGTTTTCCGACGACTCTGAAAATAGCTTCTCCCGATCTCGCTTCTTTTCTGGAAGTTGAACTCGACTGTGAATTACCGCCTAACTCACAAATTCCCATCGCTTATGAAAATTGGATTGAGGCTTATAAACGGTCTGAAAAGAGATTGAGAATCAAACCCAAAAAAACCATTAATAAAAAGAGGATTGATGATGCTGCCAAACAATTAAAATCTAATATGAGAACTTGGTTGAGTTCTAGCACTCATCTTAAATTCCAACGGTTGCGAGAAACACTCTACGATCGCTTAGAAACTGAAGATGAAATTTTTGTGCTCATTCAAACTCATGATGAACTCTTGAAAAGACTACCGTGGCAAGAATGGGATTTATTTCGCGATCGCTTTCCCAAAGCCGAAATTGCTCTCAGTCCTCCAGAAATCGAAAATATCTCCCAAGGACAACCGAGAACGGGACAAAATAAAGTCAAAATTTTATCAATTCTGGGGGATCGAACAGAAATTGATATTGAAAAAGATAAGGAATTAATTAAAAGTTTACCACAAGCCGATACCGAATTTCTCATCGAACCCGATCGCCAGCAATTCAGCGATAAATTATGGGAAGAAGATTGGGATATTCTCTTTTTTGCCGGTCACAGTATGAGTGAGGGAGAATCAGGAATTATTTATCTTAATCCAGAGGATAAACTACCGATTGAAGAGCTGAGAAATAGCTTGAGAAGAGCAAGCGATCGCGGTTTACAACTGGCAATTTTTAACTCTTGCGATGGCTTAAAATTGGCGGAATATTTAGCAGAACTGAATATCCCTCAAATTATCGTCATGCGCGAACCCGTACCGGATAAAGTGGCACAATTATTTTTAGAGTATTTCCTACAAGCATATTCGGGAGGAGAGCCTTTATATTTAGCAGTTCGTCAAGCGCGATCGCGATTGGAAACCATAGAAAAAGAAGTTCCCGGTGCAACGTGGATACCCATTATTTATCAAAAGTCTATTCAAGAACCTGTTGCATGGCCAAAAAGTCAGCAAAGCGATGGAAATTCACAAAGCTATTCACAACAAGCAACTCAGAATCGGAGGATAAATTGGCAGTGCAATCGGACTCTTGAAGGACATTCAGACTGTGTAACTTCAGTTGCCATTCATCCCAATGGAACAACATTTGCGACTGGAGGTTTGGATAAAAAAATTATCTTATGGGATTTAGAAACTGGAAAAGTGAAACAAATTTGTAAAGTAACGGAAGATACAGGTCAATCCGGTAAAATTCTCGATCTTTCATTTAGTCCAGATGGTAGTATCTTAGCAAGTACAAGTTATTTTGATGGTACAATCAAAATATGGGATGCAAATAATCTGACTTTAAAAAGAGCGCTTGGAACTGCTATCTTAACTACACAGATTACCAGCATTACTTTTACCCCTGATGGTCAATATATTGCAGGCGCACACTGCCTATTTATTGTGCCAGAAATTCGACTATGGCATTTAAAAAGCCAACAAGTGAAATTTCATTTGAAAGAGCATCAATGGGAAGTTTGTTCTATGAAATTTAGTCTTGATGGTCGAATTTTAGTGACTGGCAGTTATGATGGTACAATAAAAATCTGGGATTGGAAAACTGAGACAGTGCGCCATAGTTTAAATCGTCCTCAACCTTCAGGAGTATTAGAATCGTTTATTTCATGGGCTGATACATCTTTAAAATTCATTTACTGTGTTGACATTAATCCAAATGGAAATCTGATCGTAGGTGGCAATTCAGATGGGATTATTCAAATTTGGCAATCAGAGAGTATAATTAAGCCTTGGACTGTTGATAATAGTAGATTAATGAGAATATTAACAGAACATTCCGGATGTGTGAGAGCAATTAAATTTAGTCCAGACGGAGAGCTTTTAGCAAGTGCTGGAGAAGATTGTACAATCAGAATGTGGAATCCTTATACTGGAGACTTACTACAAACTCTCAAAGGACATAAAAATACAATCAAAGATATTGTATTTAGTCCCGATGGAAAAAGTTTAGTTAGTGTAAGTGATGATAAAACTATTAAAATTTGGCAGCGATCGCCTCAGTTGTAGTATTATCTTCTTTTAGCAAAATCTCGATATACTCCATGAAAGAAACATTTAACATTTCTCCTTTGATTCGGATGACTTTAATTGGTTTTTATCTGGCTTTAACAGTACCTTTACCTTTTTTAACTGCTGTAACTTCTGCTCCCGTTCCTCCTCAAGTTTTATGGGTTGGGATTCTGATTGGATTGATTATATTATCCGGTGTTTTGAGCGAAAAGGTCACTTTAGACGATGAAGTCATTCAAGTTCAATATCCGATTTGGTTTCCCTCATTGTTGAGAAAAGGTTGGGTTTTAAAATGGGAAGAGATTAAAGAGTTAAAACTGCGGACGACGGGACAGGGAGGATTGGTTTATTATTTTGTCACCGAGTCCCGCGATCGCGCCTATTTATTACCCATGCGCGTCGTTGGATTTGCGCGTTTAACGAGACTGGTAGAAGAGAAAACAGGGATCGATACTCGCGATGTGCGTCCTCTCTCGCAACCTTGGATGTATTTAATTTTGTTGGTCGTTACCCTGCTATTATTTTTAGTGGATGGTTGGACGATTTGGACGGCGACCCATTTAGGATAATGAGCATGAACGATCGCACAACGCCACTGCTACAATTAAAACAGGTTAGTTTTGCCGCTTCGGTGGGTTCGGGGTATTTACTGCAAGATATTTCTTTTAACATCGATCGCGGCGATCGCGTTGCACTGATTGGTGCTTCGGGTTCGGGAAAAACAACGCTTTTAAAATTGCTCAACCGTCTCGAAGATCCTGCATCGGGAACAATTTCCTTGAATACCTCCCCATTTTCTAACTTTCCGATTCTACAACTGCGGCGAGAAATTGTCCTAGTTTTACAAGAACCAAAATTGTTAGGAATGCGAGTGGAGGAAGCGCTTTCCTATCCTTTACAGTTACAACATATTCCCAAACGAGAAATTAAAGAACGGAGCGAAAAATGGTGCAGGAAAATGGGAATTCCTGAAGAGTGGCGCGATCGCAACGAACTCCAGCTTTCTTTAGGACAGCGGCAATTAGTCGCAATAACTCGTGCTTTAATGTTACAGCCAAAAATCCTCTTACTCGACGAACCCACTTCTGCCTTAGATGTAGGGACGGCTTCCCGTCTTTTTAGGGTATTAAAAGAACTCAGTCAAGATGAAAAAGTGACTATTATTATGGCCAATCATCAATTAGAATTAGTACGAGAATTTTGCGATCGCGTCCTCTACCTTCAACAAGGATGCTTAATTCAGGATACCTCAGCCGATCGCCTCGACTGGACAAAATTGCGAGAAGCGTTGCGCGATCGTGAAAAACAGATTGCCGATGAATGGGAGAGTTAGAATTGTAATGATAAATTAGGATAATTGCTCTCTCTCTGTGTTCCTCTGTGTCTCTGTGGTAAATTTATGGTTTGAGACGGTACATCGTTTTCGATCGATTAATATTGAGCCTCTAAATACATTGTAAAACTTGCTTTTAACTAATTTCGAGCAAATAGATCGTCTTCTGAGTTACCCCATATAATCCATCTCGACTGGGAAATAAGCGAGTATTGACATCGACAAAGGGTTCTGTATCGGGAAATTCCTTGGCAACAAATAAGCGATCGCTATTCGCTTCAACCCGCACGATCCCCGCATCGGTTCCGCAGAGAAGAAAATGATTGACCGCGCATTTCCCCGATAACGTTTGCAACCAAGGTTCATTTCCTTCGTGCAATGCTTTCACTTGTCCGTCAGAGGAAATTAATGCGCAGCGTTTGATAGTTTTTCCTCTTTCCTGCATCGACCAAAAGAACCAACAAAAGCGATCGCTAAAACTACAAGCAGCATCCAAAAGTTGTCCCGATCCGAGAGGAATTTGCACGCGATCGTTAAGGCCTTTTCCCGTCGCATCAAACACAAAGCTAACCGTCAGATTTCCTGCGCGATAAAACCCAAACCCAAACCGAGAACCCACCCAAAAGCGAGTTTGATTGTTTAACACATCGCCAATGTATTCGGCTCCTAACTGTCCGTCTCGCAATAATTGACCGTTATGCAGCCAATATCGCGCGATCGCATTGGTATCGAATTGTACCTGCATTCCGTAATTATCTACAGCTAAACGGTCTGGAGAAGCATGAGGACTGAGAGTAATCACTTGTCCTTGTTTTCCCACCAATGTTGTCTTTCCTCGCAAGCGAAACCGCATATAAGGCTCTAGTTTTCCCGTCAAAATGACCGCATTATCTTCCCGCTTAAATTCGTCACCATCCCAGTACAACCATTGTAAAGATGACCCGGAATAATTCGCCGTAATAATGATTCCTTCTGTCTGAAAAATAAGTTCTGCGGTGACCGTTCCCCGCACGGTTTTTGTGCCAATGGGAGAAACCGAAGGAATCACCTGCATGCGCGTACACAGAGGACAATTTGTTCTCGCGTGTTCTATCCCACAACTGGGACATTTTTGCCAGTTGAGATTATCGAGAAGCGATCGCGGAAATTCTCCTCTTTTATCTTCCTCAAAAACTTGATAAAAATGATGTAAGAGAGCGTCTGAAAGAACTTTGTAAGGAATTGCAGGTTTGGGATATTTGACTTCTGAATTAAATACCGTGATTCTTTGGAGCGATCGCGCCGCTTGAGGAATTCGCTTGTTTGGCTTTTTGGGTTTATAAATTCCCCCATACGGAGAAACAAATAACAAGCATTGCATTAACATCACTGCAAAAGCATACCAATCCGAATCTTGATTGTGATAGAATTGCATAATCGGACTGGATGCAGCGCGATC
The DNA here is from genome assembly GCA_051439525.1 of Spirulina sp. Lineage (GTDB taxonomy): Bacteria > Cyanobacteriota > Cyanobacteriia > Cyanobacteriales > Spirulinaceae > CCY15215. Next base: position 13,652 of record JBFRWJ010000012.1, read on the forward strand.
GCAGAGGAGAGGATCGACAAATTTAGCCGTAAAGACGCGACAGTAAAAACCGTTAAACTGGAAAGAATCGGCATCGATTAGATATGCCTCCGTTCCTTTGACTAAAACATTGAGATCGTTAAAATCGCCAATAATGACTCCTGCCAGATGAATTTTAGCAATCGTTTCGTGCAAGTCTTGAAAAATTTGTAAGACAGTTTGATTATTAATAATGCCACTGCGAAAGGATCGTTCTCCATAGCGCAATAAAACCTCGGCATTACTAATTAAAGGCATAGTATACCCTTTAATCATATTACCTTGTTTATCCGTAGCGAGGTCTTCTGGAGTCACCACGCGAGAGGGTAAATGAGTCGGAAATTGCCGCAATTTTTGCTGATGTTCCACCAACCTCTCTTTGGCCGACTGTTGCTCTTGAGATAATCCTTGATAGTCGGGATGATCGGGAGATTTAAAAATTTTGACAGCGCGATCGCGTCCCAATTTGTAAACATCTGCTTCTCCACCTTTACCAATCGCTTGACTGGCTTTGAGGCGAACTCGCTTACCATTAATATAAATGTCCATTTTGTTATTGGTTATTGGTTATTGGTTATTGGTTATTGGTTATTGGTTATTGGTTATTGG
>JBFRWJ010000013.1:0-20272 GCA_051439525.1 Spirulina sp.
TCGACATCCCGAGCAGGCAACCAACAGACTCCCCCCGGATAGTATACTTTTCTATAGTGCAGGGCGTATTGTAGGGCGAGTTCTGTCTTCCCGATCCCTCCCATCCCCATCACCGCAGTAATGGCAATGCGTTGGGTTTCCTGCAACCCTCGGTGCAACCTTGCGAGATCGGCATCCCGTCCCACAAAGTTAGTGGCACCACTGAGAAGAAGATTGTGCGGATGTTGTTTAATCGGTTCCGATCCCGACGACTTCACTCAATCGCGTTTTTCGCCAAAAATAAAAGTGTGACTGTCTCCACTAATGTCTCCCACAACCCCTTGGGTCTCTTTAATGACCCGACCTCCCGTTACAATGTCCCCCTCCATTTTGTCAACATTGAAAATATCTCCAGTGCGATCGCCAACCTCCTTAGCAAAAGCGGGATCCTCTTGCATCGCTGCATCCAGATCCTCCCTCACTTCCTCAGCAAAAGCGGAATCCTCCTGCATCGCTGTCTCCAGATAACCCGCAACTTGCTCCAAAGCAAGGGGAGAGCCATTTTCCGCTTCCTTTAAGGCTTTCTCGACTTCCGATTTCCCCTGCAATCTACTCCAAATTTTCTCCCGCAGTTGGTTCAATTTCTCCAAAGTTCCCTCTGCGAGTTTTTCTGCGCTGGTTTCAAAAAACTTTGTGAAAACAAGGGTCGCGATCGCAGTGACGGTGAGTGCGTCCATCGGTTTTTTCCCAAACTCCTCTCTCAGTTTAAGCCAGAAAATCCGAGCCGTCACCGAACTCAGTCAATATCGCCTTTTTACTCTCCGATAAAGCAGCTTGGGTAACCGGAGCGATTTGGGATGTGGATGGGGGAGTTATGGCAGGTCGCAATCAGTACAACTAGAAAATTCTTGCAGTCCCCCAGATTTGGGGGCATCCCTAACATTTCGCAGATCGCTCCAGTCACAAAAACAAAGGAGAATCATGAAACTGAATGCTAATTTAAAAGAACCTGCTGTTGTCTTTTCCCAAGACTTATCTTGGAGAGATTCTCCTATAAAAGGAGTGCAAAGACGAATGTTAGAGCGAGATGGGGAAGAAGTCGCCCGCGCTACCACTATTGTTCGCTATGAACCGGGAAGTTACTTTTCTGCCCACACTCACAGCGGTGGCGAAGAATTTTTGGTACTGGAAGGTATATTTTCCGACGAACATGGCGACTACGAACCCGGCACTTACGTGCGCAACCCCGTCGGATCGAGTCATACCCCCTACAGTAAAGAAGGCTGTACCATCCTTGTCAAACTCTGGCAGATGGATCCCGAAGATCGAAAACAGATCGCGATCGCTACCTCCCGAGGGGAATGGATGCCCGGATTAGTTCCCGGATTGCAGGTGATGCCTTTGCATAGTTACAAAACCGAGCAAGTTGCGCTCGTGAAGTGGGCACCGGGGACAACGTTTCAACGCCATCAGCACTGGGGAGGTGAAGAAATTTTCGTTCTCGATGGCATATTTGAGGACGAGAAAGGGGTTTATCCCAAAGGAACTTGGTTGCGGAATCCTCCCGGAAGCACTCACGAACCCTTCAGTCGAGAAGGATGCTTAATTTATGTTAAAACCGGACACCTCTCTGGAGTTGATATTTAGAGAATCGATCGAACGCAAAATTCGGCAAAGTCGCTCTATGAGAGGGATTTTGCCGGATTGATACGCGATCGCAGGCAACGGGCAAAGATCGTAATCGGAAATTTCGCAATGTGTGTGACAAATATCATAGTGGAACTCGAGTCAAGTCATCTTTACAAAATGCAATAAACATTAGAGTAGATACTATCGAACAAGTAGAGGGAGAAATACCATGAAAACTCTGCAAGGATACGCCCTCAACCCACCTCTCGAACAGTCTTTACTGCAAGGGAAGACCGCACTGATTACGGGAGCATCTCGAGGCATCGGTCAAGCGATCGCTTTAGAATTTGCTCGTCAAGGCATCGGACGGTTGCTCCTTGTGGCCCGCAACCGCGATCGCCTCAACACCGTCGCAGCAGAAATCCAAGCGATCGCCCCAGAAGTTGAAATCGTCCCCATTCCCGTCGATTTGACCCAAACCTCGGAAGTCAGTATCGCCATGGCCAAAGCATGGCGGGACTTCGGCCCCATTCACATCCTCGTCAACAATGCCGGAGTCGCCCACCAAACCTCCTTTTTGAGTTCGCAACCCCACCAAGCGGAGAAAGAACTCCATGTCAATCTGTTGGGGATGTACACCGTCACCCGGTTGATTGCCCGACGCATGGCGGCCAAACGAGAAGGCACCATCGTCAACGTATCCAGTCTCATGGGGAAAATCGCGGCACCCACCTTTGCCACCTATTCCGCGACCAAATTTGCCATCGTCGGATTTACCCAGGCCCTGCGATCGGAACTCGCTCCCAAAAACGTGCGGGTGGTGTCCCTTCTCCCTTCTCTCACCGACACGGATATGGTGCGCAATACCGAATTGTTCAAATGGGTTGCTCCCACTACCCCGGAACGGGTTGCCAAAGCCCTAATTTCCGGACTCAAAAGAGGTGAGAACGAGATCTTTGTGGATTGGCAAAGCAAGATCTCTGCGATCGCGAGCGGTAGCGTCCCTTGGTTGATGGAAAAAGTCGTTTCTCTGGCCGCCCCGTCAGAGCGATCGCAACCCAGTCGCAAACCCGGTTACAGCTTGGGTTCCGCTTGACTGGCGAAAGATCCCTATCTCTCTCGCTAAGAGTACGAGAAGGGTAACGCGAACAGTTATCGGCGAACAATTCGCCGATAACCAACAACTTAATCAGTCACCACCTCACCAGGCAGTGCTTAAGCCGGAACCTGCGTCCGGCTGTAAGAGCGCTTGGGGCACGCCGAATCGAATTCGGCAGGTGCAACCAAGCAAGACGCACTGCCCCAAAGGGTCACCAGTCACCAGTTGGGGAGCAGCGAACAGTTATCAACCAACAACAAATAACCAACAACAAATAACAAATAACAAATTCAAAATTCGCGACTGTGTTCGTAATCCCAGCATTGTTCTTCAATCCAATAACTCCCTCTTTCTTCGCAAGTTTCGGGGTCGTCAATATAGGGAACAATGGCGGGAAAAGAGCGATCTTGCGATAATTCGGGAGTGGCTCGATAATAAAATCCCAACAAATAGGCACCAATCACAGCCAGCAATCCGCCTACTGCCATTAATACTATAAATTGCGCACCCTTGCGTGCAATTTTAGCTTGTTTGATTTCCGAATTGAGATTAAAAAGTTGTTTTTTAATCTTCAGATTATTGTGTCTTAACTGTTCTGCTCGTTCGAGTAATGTCGATCGCAACTGTTCGAGTTCCTGTTGAGAAGAAGACGTGCGTAATTTTTCAATTGAGTCTAACAAAGAATCATTTTGCTGCAAGAGATTAAAGACTTCATCCGTCAGTAACTGCATGCGACTGCCGATCGCGTGAGCAATATGAATGGATAATTTACCCCCGATACTACTCCCATCGGACATTAATTGTTCAAACGCCGATCGCGCGATCGCAAAGGTCATCGTTGCTGTTTTAGCACGAATGGTACAACTGCGAGGCGTTTGCATAATTACCCCCAATTCTCCTAAAACATCCCCGCGTCCCACATCGCGAATGTGTTTGGGAGGACCCTTCTCGGATTCTTTCAAAATTTCTGCTTCTCCGTGTAACAGCACCAAGATAGAATCGCTTTCATCGCCTTGGCGCATCAAAATATCATTTTCTTTAAAGTTAACCAAATTTCCCACTTCTCGAAGTTGGCTAACTTCCTCTAAGGAGAGATTTTTCCCGATATTGGTTTGCTTGAGAACTTCGTATAATTCTTCAACGTACATGGTTGGCAACCTATCTTGCTGAACTGTACATTCTAGCTTGACAAATCTGGAAGAATTCCACAATAGAGAAAAGTTAATAAAAGTTGACTTTTTTTAGAAAATCAGCGATCGCATCTTGTTGACAAATTAGTTCTCATCAAAGAGCTGCTCAAATAACTGTTCGTAATCTTCTGTCAGTCCGGGGTCGGGATATTTTTCCCGATACCACTGGATATAGCCCCGTAACAACTCCCATTCGATATTGTTTGGATGCGACAACATCTGCAAAGGAATATTGTGTATGGCATTCGCTAAATCCGAACACTGTTGAGCTTCCCCATTTCTTCCTAAAATGCGAATTTCTAGAAAAGCGTTGTACATCAGTCTTAACAGAATCTTTACTTGCTTCGCTGTTAATTTTCTTGAGGTTATTTTTGACATTTTTCTTGGGGTGTTTGTTGGCTCAAATTTTTGTGTTTAGGTTAAAATCGCTCCGCCCATCATTTTTTGATAGCGAGCTTCTAACTCTTTTTTTAAAGAATTCATTTCATCTAAACTTTCATCAACGATAATGATTTTTTCGGCTGCATCTCTCGCTAAAACTAAAACCTCTTGATCTTCGACCAAACTCGCCAAGGCAAAATCCGCTAAACCCGATTGTTTTGTCCCTAAAACCTCTCCCGGTCCCCGGAAGCGCAAATCCATTTCTGAAATAAAGAATCCATCCTGAGATTGTTCTAAAACACTCAAACGCTGACGGGAATCGGAACTTTTAGAACTGCTCATTAATAAGCAATAAGATTGATGCGAACTCCGTCCCACGCGTCCTCTTAGTTGGTGCAACTGAGACAAGCCAAATCGTTCGGCGTTTTCAATTAAAATTACCGTTGCATTGGGAACATCGACTCCCACTTCAATCACCGTCGTCGAGACAATAATTTGCACTTCATTATCTCGAAATTGATTTAACACCTCATCTTTTTCTGCCGAACTCAGACGACCGTGTAACAGTCCGATGTTAAACTCCGGGAAAATCTTTTCTTGTAAATGTTCGCTTTCTTGAACTGCCGCGCGAGCGTCCAACTTTTCCGATTCTTCTACCAGTGCTAAAATAATATAAGCCTGTCTTCCTTGCACAATTTCCCGACGAATTAAATCATAAGCCTGTTGCCGTTGTTTCCCGACTAATGCAGTCGTTTGAATGGGTTGTCTTCCGGGAGGTAATTCATCAATTTGAGAGACATCTAAATCCCCATGTAAGGTTAAGGATAGAGTGCGGGGAATGGGAGTCGCCGTCATGGTTAAAACGTGGGGAGATTCCCCCTTTGCCAGTAATCTTGCCCGTTGGTGAACTCCAAAGCGATGCTGTTCGTCAATGACCACTAAACCCAAGCGGCGAAACTGTACGGGGTTTTCAATTAACGCATGAGTTCCCACTAATAAAGGCAGTTCTCCCGTGAATAAATGACCGTGAATTTCTCTGCGCTTGCGAACTTTGGTAGAACCCGTGAGCAAATCGACGGGTAAATGCAGTAAATTGAACCAGTTTACTAATTTCCGATAATGCTGTTCGGCTAACACCTCCGTCGGTGCCATGAGTGCCGCTTGATATCCCGATTGAATAGCGGCTAAAATGGAAAATACAGCAACGATTGTTTTCCCCGAGCCCACATCTCCCTGAACTAAACGATTCATGGGAGTGGATGAGTTTAAGTCTTGTAAAATATCGCTCACCACTCGTTTTTGGGCGTTGGTTAATTCAAAAGGCAACATAGTTCGGAAGCGATCTAAAAGTTCTCCCGTTGGGGAAAGAATGGCACTATTTTGGACTTGTTTTTGTTGTTGGCGACGCTGAAGAAAACCCAATTGTAAATAAAAGAATTCATCGAAAACCAAACGACGGCGAGCGTGGGTTAAGACTTCACGATCGCGAGGAAAATGAATGTTAGTAATGGCTTCCTTTAAGTCGAGCAAACCATATTGTTGTTTAATTGTATCGGAGAGGGGATCTTCCAAGCGATCGCAGGCAGGAAGAACCGCTAAAACCGCTCGTCTGACTACATCTGCCGATACTCCTTCCGTAAGAGGATAAATGGGCAAAATACGACCGATATTGAGAGATTCAATTGGTGAGCCGGGACTGTCAAGAATTTCAATTTCGGGATTGTCTAAAGTCACTCCATATTTATTCTTTTTCACCAGTCCGGAAGCTGCTGCGATCGCTCCCACGGGATAATTGCGTTTTTGTTTTTCCTGCCATCCTCGATTGCTAAAACGGGGGCCGAAAAAGAAACGATTGAGTTTAATTTGTCCCGTGCGATCGCGCAATTTGATATCTAATATCGTCAGTTTTTTATTTTTCGGACTGGTGAAACAAGTACAGCTTTTAATGGTTCCCACCACCGTCACGGTTTCCCCTCCAATCAATTCGGCAATATTAGATTGACGGGCATAATCGATATGATCCCTCGGATAATAAAAGAGAACATCGCGCACGGTATTTAAGTTCAAGCGCATTAAAGCCGTGGCGCTGCCTCGCTGTTGAATTGCCGGGACGGTTTTCAGGGGTGTATCTAAGGTTAAGTTCTTGCCGCTAAAGTTGTTTTCCGGCTCTTTAACCCGTAAAGATTGCGTCTGAGGCGATTTTGACTTTGAAGGAGGCGAAGTAGCTCCTGCGCTCTTCTGGAGGTCTTTGACGAGACGCAAGGCAATGGTAATCAGGGTTTCTCTTTGGTCGCGATCGCATCGGGGATAAAGGGCGAATTCCTCCGCGAGTGCCTTCCAACGACGGCGTTGCACGGGAGTCCCTAGAGTGAGAGGCAACGGTTTGGCAAAATTGAGCCTCATAAACTCGCTGAAGCGATGCTGTTTGCCTTGCAAATCGCCAAACCCCCTTTCCGCTTCGATCGCTAAGGATTTTTTCAGTCTCTCCCAGTCTGGTAAGTCCACCACGTTACCTCGTCTCTACAATCGTACTAATGCACTGCTTATTTTATTTTAATAGCGCGATCGCGGTCTGCCGAAAGGATAATTATAGATCGTTTGCGAGAGTTCGTTTTGCAAGCGGGCGAGAGATTGTTCGTCATCGAGTTTTTGGGCGATCGCGATCGCGTTTTCATAAAACGCAGCCGCCCGATCCCACCGTCCCACCGCGTTATGATAGCGAGCATAGAGGGATAAACCTGCCAATTCTTGCTCTAAATTCTCTTCGTTGCGGGCCAAATAAACCCACCAATCTAGGGCTTGAAATGCGGCACTATATTCACTAATTTTACCATAAGATATTGCCAATCCTTGCAAAGCACGAAAGAGATTTTCCATATCTCTTCCCTCCCGAGATAACCAGCGTGCCAAGCGATATTCGGCGACGGCGAGATTGTGCTGTCCGATGGCGGCATAAGCATCGCCTAAATTATTTAAGGTATTAGCTTGTCCGGCATAATTGCTAAAGCGACGGCGTAATAAATGGGCGCGTTTGTAATATTTAATCGCGGCTTCGTACCTGCCTTGATAAGCAGCCGCCAGTCCTAAATTACTCAAACTCAATCCTTCTCCTTCTTGAGAACCGACATGGCGAGAAAGTTCGAGGGCTTCTTCTAAACTGGCAATAGCGCCTAGGGGATTGCTATTGACCAAAAGAATGGTTCCTAAATTATTTAAGCCCCGAATTTGTCCGCGAACATCTTGTAAATCTCGGGCGATGGACAGACGACGGCGAAAAACATTTTCGGCTTCCGTATACCGTCCGAGTTTCTCGAAAGTCACTCCTAAATAATCGTAAGTCGTGCCGATCGCTTCGATATCCCCGACCCTTTCATAATAGGTTAACGCTTGCAACCACTGAGCGATCGCTTTTTCCAGATCGCCTTTCTCGTAGGACTGTCCCCCCAAGCGCAAGAGAAAATCTCCTTCATTGCGATCGCTTCCTCGTTGAGTATTTCCCGGATATAAATGCAAGGGGGGCATTTGCAATTGTTCCTCGAGATTGTCAATCCCTTGAGCGAGGGTGAAGCGATCGCGATCTTCGGCTAAATCTTCAGCTAATAATTGCGTTGCTTTGACGGGTAAAGCCAAGATAACAATAGCCGATAAACCGAGCAAATAACAAGGAAATTTCACGGGGCGCACTCCCAATTTTAGCGATACTTGACTATTTTAATGCAGAGCGCTCGGCTTGGCACGAGCGATCGCGACAGAAGAGATCCGCAAAAGCAGGAAAATCGCGATAGAATAAACTAGGTTGCATGAGTGCCGCACAACGTGAAAATCGACAGTATTTTTGACCAAATTTTTCAAGCCTTTCCCAGCTTTCCTCAAATTAATTATTACCAATGAAAACGCGGCGGCGATCGCAACTCCATAAAAAAGTTAATCAAAATGAGTGTAGCTACTTCTACTCCTAACAATAAACTTTATAACTTTTAACAAAAATTCTCCCAAAACGGAAATTATCCTTAAAAAACGGACTTTTGTGCGAACTGGTTTTACGATCGAACGCGATCGCCGCCAACGATCTCGAGCTGCGATGTTATTGCATTTGAGGAGAACACCATGACTGAGATACCCGAAAAAGTAGGGGTTTTGTTGGCTTCCTATGGGGATATTGACGAACCCGGTCAATTAGAAGCATATTTTAAGCGAGCTTTTACTTCCTTTTTACCGCCCTTTTTTGGACCCTTGAAGAACGTTCTCGCTGAATTAGTTTGGATTTTACGGCGCAAAAAGTTAACCGAAGACTACGAACGTTTTGGCTTTAAAACGAACTCTCTCGAACATTCTCGCCAACAAGCTGACAAAGTTGCTACTCAACTTCAAGAAGCCGGACATGATGTGAAAACCTATATCGGCTTTACCTTTGCCAAGCCCTATATTGCCACAACTCTGCAAGAAATACAAAAAGATGGTATTACCAAGCTCATTGTTATCAATCAAGGGGCGGCTTATTCTTTAGAAACCACCGAGCGAGATTTTGAAGCCGTAGAAAGCTATCTCGCTCAGCATTCCGAATGGAATGTTATCGCGATCGGTGTGAAAAGTTTTGCTGAAAACGAACGCTTTGTCAAATTGCTCGTCGATGGCGTTCAAGAAAACCTCGATCGCCATTTCCCGGGGGTTTCTCCCGAGGATACAGTCATCTTTTTACCCATCCATGGGATTACGGTATCGGAAACCCAAAAAGATGATTATATACCTCAATGTATGTATCTGGTTGCTGCCATTCGCGAGCGTTTTACCTCTGCGGGTTATAGTATCCCCTATGGCTTTCAAAATCATCCTTTTTTATTCACGCAATGGACGCAACCCCCAGCCGATTCCGTCGCGACAAAAATTGGTCGCGGTTCTCGCCAGCACGTTTTGATTTACGGACGAATTAGTTTTACAATCGATAATAGCGAAACTTTGGGAGATCAAAACTGCGAACAACGGGGGATTATTGAGGAAGAATCCGATAACGCGATCGCGGTTGCTTTTACACCCATGTTTAATGATGATGATGGGTTTGCCGATTGCATGAAAGCGTTAATTATTGAGGTTCTGCAAGGAGGAGGAGATATTAAATATTTAGGATAAAGAATATTGTGTCACTTTGATATAATTTTGTGCGATCGAGAGGTTGGAGAGAATTGAAAAAGTCAAAAAAGCAATCGCAGTTGTTCGATTTAACGCTAGAGGAAAGCAGATCTGTAAAATAACGCGAGTGCCAGCAGTCTTGTCCCAACATCTCCGTAAATTTACGAATTTATCGGGTAGATTCCTTCCGATCGCCTTCACGAGTTTTTCACAACTTATTGATACAATAGGTTTAAATTAAAAATCATGGATGGAAATTGACGATTGTCATGGATTCGTGATGAAGAATAATTTGCTTTCTCGAAAGATTATTTCGAGAGAGGCGATCGCATCATACAAAGCGATCGAGGGTGCAGACCGAGGGAAAATTAAGTGAATTAAAAACCATGAAAAGACGTTCTTTTATCGGATATTCTCTTTTGTTCCTAACGAGTTGTTCGCTAACGAGTCAGAGTTATAAGAAAAAATTAAGTTTTGCCGTCACTGACGCTGAAGGAATGGAAGAATTAGAAAGGTACGAAAAATTTCGTGCGACACTGGAAGAAGTTCTTGACATTCCCATAGAATTTTTTCCCGTCGAGAATTTTGTGGACACAACGCCAGCGATGATCTCGGGTCAAGTCGATCTCGCTTGGGCGGGTCCCACCGAATACTTATTATTAAAGGCGAGAGCCAATGCCGTTCCGATTGTCACCGTCCAACGTCCAAATTTTCATTCTGTTCTGGTCGTTCTGAACGATAGCAATATTCAATCTTTAGAGGATGTTAAAGGCAAAACAATTGATATGTATAAGCTCGGTTCGGCAGCCAATTATATTGGAGCAATCAAAATCTTATTAGATGCAGGATTGAACCCTCAATCGGACTTTACGATCGCGACTCCGGGAAAGCATACTTTGCAAGGGCTTAAAAATGGGACAAGCGATATTTTAGCAAGAGCAACTCATCGATACAAAACAATTTTGCAAAAAGAAGGAGAAAAAGAAAGCGATTATCGCATTCTTGCTGAGGGAGACCTTTTACCCGGCGACATCTTTGTGGTCAGCAAGAACCTCGATGACAAATTAATCAAGCAAATTCAGTCTCGCATGTTAAAGCATCAAGACCAACTCATTCAATCGATTGTCTCGGTTGAAGCCTTGTCCTCTAAATTTAAGGATACGTACTTCACGGCTGCCAATGATACCGATTACGATATGATGCGGGAGGTTTATCACGCGACCGGACAAGATGAATATTTATTTTAGCGATCGCGCCTTACCCCCTCAAATTTATTCTAGTTGATTGAAAGACAATGAAACGACGTTTTTTGTTCGGGTATTCTCTCCTTTTTCTAGCCAGTTGTTCGACCGCATCCCGCAGCGATCGCGAAACTTCACCGAAAACAGAGGGGAAGGCGATCGCGAACCTCCCGGAAACGCTATACTTTGCCGTGACCGATGTAAAAGGCAGAGAAGAACTCGAAGCCAATTACGAGCCGTTTCGACAAGCGCTGACAGAAATTTTAGAACGCAAAATAGAGTTCTTTCCTGTTGAGAACTATATCGCGGCAACCCCGGCAATGGAAGCAGGAAAAGTGAATATTGTTTGGGCCGGACCGTCCGAATACTTAGTATTGCGAGGAAGAGCGAGAGCTATTCCCCTCGTAGCACTACAACGTCCCACGTTTCATTCCGTAATTATCATTCGCAATGATAGTCCCATTCAATCCTTAAAGGATTTGCAAGGAAAAACTATCGATTTGAAACAAGTCGGTTCGACATCTGCTTATCTTGGCGGTCTCAAAATTTTGCTGGATGCCGGATTAAATCCCAAATCCGATTTTACGATCGCTCTTCCCGACAAGCACAGTTTACAAGGGCTGAAAAAGGGGGAAGTAGATGGGGTAGCCAGGGCATTTCATCGCTACAAACAGATATTAAAAAAGGAGGGAGAACGAGAAAGCGATTATCGCATTCTGGCCAGAGGCCCAATGTTACCCGGGGATGTTTTTGCGGCCAATCGCCAACTCGATCCCCAAGCGATCGCGGCAATTCAGTCTCGAATGCTTGCCCATCAAGAGCGACTGATGCAAGCCATTTTATCCGTTGAAGATTTAGCCTCTAAATTCAAAGACGCATTTTTCGCAATTGCCAATGATGCCGATTACGATCCGATCCGGGAGATTTATGACGCGATCGGACAAGGGACTTATTTGCTGTAGCGATCGCTAAATCTCGAAGTGATTCTGTTAAACCTCTAGTGCAATTAAAACTAATTGAAGACCATGAAACGACGTTCTTTGATTACCTATTCTTGCCTTTTTCTCGCCAGTTATTCTCTAGCGAGTTGTCAGTCTGCGAGCACATCAAAAAATGCGATCGCAAACTGGCCGAAACGTCTCCGCTTTACGGTCACCGATGCAAATGGAGCGGAAGAATTGAAACAAGAATATCAAGCCTTTCGCAACACCTTAGAAGAAGTCTTGGACTGCGAGATCGCGTTTTTCCCCGTGGAAAGTTTTGTAGCCGCCGCCCCGGCAATGATTGCTGGAGATCTAGATTTAGCTTGGGCGGGTCCGTCGGAATACCTCATCCTGCAAGGGCGAGCCAATGCCGTTCCCATCGTCGCGCTCAAACGCCCTCACTTTCGCACCTCCATTGCCGTGCGCGGCGATCGCGGTATTGAATCTCTGACCGACCTCGAGGGAAAAATTATTGATATCAATGATATCGGGTCTACGGGGTCTCATCTGGGCACCGTCAAACTTTTATTAGACGCGGGAGTAAATTTAAAGGAGGTGAAATTTATTGCGACGAGACAAAGAACGATGTCCGGGTTGATTAAGGGAGAAATTGATGCCTTGGGACGACCGGAACATCGTTACCGTTCGATTCTCGAAAAAGAAGGACTCTCTCCCGAAGATTACCCTCTCATTGCCCTAGGAGAACCCATTCCGGGAGATGTTTTCGTCGCTAGCGCTCAATTCGATCCTCCCGTCGTCGAAGAAATGCGATCGCGCCTTTTAGCAGCGAACGATCGCCTCATGGCGACAATTTGGTCGGTGGAGGATCTGAAAATTCGCTTTAAAGACGCATTTTTTGGACTCGTCAACCAAGGGGAATACGACGAAATCCGCGATATCTATCGCGCGATCGGTCAGGAAAATCTCATTCAATAACTCAACCATTCACGGAGAGGCACTCCCATGAAAAGACGCAATTTCTTACTTTATTCGCTTTTATTTGCTGTCGGTTGTGGCGGGGCCAATTCTTTGAAAAGCAGTCCCCTTCCCGATACTCTCACCTTTGCCGTCACCGACGTGGAGGGTCTGGCCGGCTTAGAGCGAGACTACGAACCCTTTCGGGGGGCTTTAGCCGAGATTTTAGGGGTAAACATCGAATTTTTCCCCGTCAACGGTCATTTGGGCGCGGCTTCCGCCCTGCGATTAGGAGAGTTGTCCATCGCTTGGGCGGGGCCCTCGGAATATGTCGCCATCAAAGCGAAAAGTCAAGCTGTACCGTCTATCACTTTGAACCGTCCGGAATATTATTCCACGATTTCCGTCCGGGGAGATAGCGGCATTCAATCCCTCCAAGATTTAAAGGGAAAAACCATTGATATGTGGAAAATCGGCTCGAATACCGCCCACCTCGGGGGGGTGAAATTGCTCCTCGATGCGGGGTTGGATCCGAAAAATGACGTTCGCATCATCATGTCCGAAAAAGATGACTTAGCGGTGCTGGCGGAGGGAAAAGCCGATGCTTGGTCGCGACCGATCCACAAGTACCGACAGATTTTAAACGAAGCCGGGGCTTCGGAAGTCGATTATCCCATTCTCGCCAAGGGGGAGAATTTTCCGGGGGATATTTTTGTTCTGAGTCCCCGCTTGGAATCCAACGCGATCGCGGAAATTCAATCTCGCTTGCTGGAAAATTCCCACCGACTCATGCACGGAATTCAAGCCTCGGAAGCCTTGGCGGGCAAGTTTAAAAATGCTAGTTTTAGCGTCGCCCGGGATGCCGATTACGACCCGATCCGGGAAGTCTATCGCGCGATCGGAAGAGGAGAGATTTTGGAGTAGCCGCCCCTTGGCGACGCGGGTGCATTGGTTGTCATAAAAATTAACACATGGAAAATTATGAAACGGCGTTCTTTCTTTTGGTATTTTTGCTTATTTCTCGCCAGTTGTTCCGCAACCTCTCGTAATTCTACGGACACGGACACGGAATTACCGGAAACGCTCACCTTTAGCGTGACCGATGCAGAAGGAATCAAAGAACTCGAGGAAGATTACGAACCGTTTCGACAAGCACTGGCAGAAGTTTTGGGCAGCACGATCGCGTTTTTCCCAGTGGAAAGTCATTTTCAAGCCATCCCGGCCATGTTAGCAGAGCAACTCGATTTGGCTTGGGCCGGCCCGTCAGAATATCTTCTCTTTCAGGAGCGAGCCAATGCCATTCCTGTTGTATCTCTCAAACGTCCTCATTTTCGTGGTGTTTTTACCGTTCGTGCGGATAGCAATATTCGCTCCCTTGCCGATTTAAAGGGAAAAACCGTCGATATGTACAAAATTGGCTCGACGACTTCGTATATTAATGCAACAAAAATGCTGATGGAAGCGGGACTCGAACCGAAATCAGATTTTACAACAGTGACCTCGGGCACGCACTCCTTACAAATCCTAGAAGACAATGAAGCAGATGCGATGATTATGACCGCCAGTCGCTATCAAAGCGTTCTGCAAAAAGAAAATCGATCGCCAAGAGATTACCCCATTATTGCGACCTCCCCCATTTTACCGGGGGACGTATTTGTGGCCAAAAACCAGTTCGATACGTCCATTATTGAAACGTTGCGATCGCGGATGCTGGCCAACCAAGACCATCTGATTGAAGGAATTCTTGCCACTCCCGACCTCGCCAAAAAATTTAAGGATGCTTCCTTAATCTCCTTCAAGGCGGATGATTACGAAGCAATTCGGGAAGTGTATCGCGCCCTCGGTCAAGAAATTCAGTAATTTCTGAGTCTTCCGGACTTGGGGGATTTCAGGGACAAACCCTTAAAACTCTAATTAGGAAAAACCATGAAACGACGTTCTTTCTTTGGGTATGCTTGCTTATTTCTTGCCAGTTGTTCCGCAACCCGTCAGAATGCTACGGACAATGGCAAAGCAGCGATCGCGGATTTACCGAACCCCTTGACCTTTACTGTCACCGACGCGACGGGACTCGAAGAACTCAAAGAAGATTACGACCCCTTTCGACAGGCACTTGCGGAGGTGTTGGGGACTGACGTTGAGTTTTTGGTCGTCGATAGTCCCGTTGCTGCCGCACCGACCATGCTAGCAGGCAAACTCGATCTGGCTTGGGCGGGCCCCTCGGAATACCTCATTTTACAGGCAAGGGCGAAAGGAGTCCCCTTGGTTTCCCTCCAGCGTCCCGATTTTCGCGGCGCGATTGTCGTCCGTGCCGATAGCGGCATTCAATCCCTGACGGATTTAAAGGGAAAAACCATCGATATGTACAAAATTGGCTCGACGAGTACCCATCTAGGGGTAACCCAACTGCTCATTGAAGCGGGATTGAATCCCCAAACCGATTTTAAAACGGTGATGCTGGGAGAACATTCCTTACAAGCTTTAAAAAATGGCAAGGTGGATGCCGTGGGGAGGACGACTCATCGTTACAAAAGCGTCACCGAAGCCGAAAATCTCTCCCCCGGGGATTATCCCATTATTGGCACCACGCCCCTGTTACCGGGGGATATTTTCGTTGCCAGCAGCCAACTCGAGACAGAGGTTATCGAAACCATGCGATCGCGGATGCTGGAAAACCAAGATCGTCTCGTTGCAGGTATTCTCGCCACCCCCGGACTCGCTAAAAAATTCAAGGACTCTTCTTTAACTCCGGTGGAGATTGAGGATTACGAGGCGGTTCGGGAAGTGTATCGCGCGATCGGTCAAGAGCATTTAATTCAGTAAAATGGGGGGAACGCCACCATGAAACGTCGAACTTTTCTCGGTTATTCTTTACTCGGACTCACCACGGGCTTAACCCTAGCTAATGCAGGTTGTGGGACTGCTAAGAACGTCGCCAAACCGGAAAAATTGCGCTTTACCGTCACGGATGTTCCTACTCTCCAAGAACTCGAACGAGATTATGAGGCTTTTCGTCAAGCTCTCGAAGAGATCTTAGAAATTCCCTTCGACTTCGTTCCCGTTCGCAGTCAGATTGCTGCGGCTGGCGATTTAAAAGCCGATCGCATCGACCTCGTTTGGGCGGGACCCACGGAATACGTGGCCATTGCCGCGCGATCGCAAGCGGTGCCTGTCGTCGAGCTAACCCGTCCGAACTTTTATTCTCTCATTGTCGTTCGCGCCGACAGTGGCATCAAATCTCTCGCGGATCTCAAAGGCAAAACCATCGAAATGGGCAAGCCGGCTTCAACGGTACGATTTCTGGGGGGTTTCAAAATGTTGCAGGATGCGGGCATCGATCCCCTCGAGGAGCTTTCCATCGTTCATTCCTCCAATCGCGAGCTCGACTCCCTCATCGCCGGTCAAGTGGATGCCAGTGTCAAGTCCTCCAACAGCTACCAAAGAGCCTTGGAAAAAGCGGGATTCAACGAAAGAGACTATCCCATCCTCGCTCGGGGAGAGGCGCTGCCGAGCGATATTTTTGTCGTCAGTAGTTATCTCGAGGAAGCATGGGTCTCGGAAATTCGCGATCGCATCTTAGAACATTCCGATCGCCTCGTGGCGGCCATTCATTCCGTTGACAGCTTAGCCCAGCGCTTTCGCGACAGTCAGTTCGTCCCGGCCGACGATGCCCATTACGACATGATTCGCGACATTTATCACTTGTTGGGAGAAGATGACTTTTTGTAGGTTATTAACAACTTTGCCTTATGGGAGCATCTTCACAAGTTTTTCACAATTCATCTCTAAGATGGAATCAAGGGAATGTCCGACAGCGTATCTGTCATTACCTGCCCACCTTAATTTTGAATTTAAAATTCAAAATTATTTGTTCGCCAGAGCCTCATGAGACTCTGCTCGAGTCATGAACTTCATCCCCAGTCAACCCATTCATCGCGATCGCGCGATCGAGGAAAAACCTTCAACTTCCATGAGCAAACAACCCTTTGGATTCCTTGCTCGTTTGAGCAAAAATTTAAGTATTGCCAAAAAGATTGGCTATGGCTATGCCCTCGCTATCGGGATTGCCGTGGTGGGGGGCGCGATCGGGTTACTGGCAGGGGATTACTCTCAAAAACAGGCCGAACGACAATTGCAACAGGCAGAACAACAGCAGGATTTTCTCGACAGCTTGGATAGTGTGGTTCTCAGCGTCCGCTTTCACCCGCAACAATTGGTGATGGTGTTAGAAGATGCCATCTGGTTCGAGTACGAAACCAGCGAATTTCTCAACAATACCCATCGCCTGCGGGACGTTCTCGAGGAATTGGCAGCATTTGTCGAGACGCATCCCGATCGCACTGCCGTCCCTACCGAGGAATTGTTAGCGCTACGGCAGGGTTACCTGACAGCGATTGAGTCCTATGAAGTCGCCATGCAGTCATTGTGGCAGCGCATCGACCCCCTCAACTTACAACCCGAAGAAATCCCCGCCGCCCGACAGCTTATCATTGAAGCGATCGCCGGACAAAAAGCCCTCGAGCTGCGCTTGCACTTCGAGCGCTTGAATGAGAATTTACTGCGCGTCAGACAAGCCGCACAAAAACAGAAAGAAGTCGCGATCGTCGGACGCATCAATGCCAATCGCTTGCGTTGGGGTACGATCCTCAGCAGTTTTGCTTGTACCGTCGCGATCGCCGCGTTACTCGCTTGGCGCACCAGTCGCGCGATCGCCTATCCCCTCGAAACCGTGACGAAAGTCGCCCGCAATGTTACCAAAGATTCTAACTTCGACCTCCGCGCCCCCGTTATCACTAAAGATGAGGTCGGACTCTTGGCAGATTCTCTCAATCAGTTGATCGAATGGACGGGAGAATACACCCACGAATTAGAACGCTCTCAAGAAACATTAGAACACCGGGTGGAAGAACGCACCCGAGAACTGCAAGCAACCCTGCGCAATCTCAAAACGACCCAAGCACAACTCATTCAAACCGAGAAAATGTCCAGTTTGGGGCAAATGGTGGCGGGGGTTGCCCACGAAATTAACAATCCCGTCAGTTTCATTCACGGCAATCTCATTCATCTCGAGGAAACCATCAACGATGTCTTTGAGTTGCTCGATCTCTATCAAGACCAAAATCCCCAACATACCCCGGAAGTGGAAGATCTCATCGAAGACATCGATTTGGAGTTCGTGCGCTCGGATCTGCCGGGAATGCTTAAATCGATGAAAATGGGGAGCGATCGCATTAAAGAAATCGTTTTATCGTTGCGCAATTTCTCCCGTTTAGATGAAGCAGAAATGAAAGATGTGGATCTGCATGCCGGGATCGATAACACCCTCACTATTCTTAGCAATCGCCTCAAACAAGGCGTAGAAGTCGTGAAGCATTACGGGGATCTGCCCCTCGTTTTTTGTTATCCCGCCCAACTCAATCAAGTGTTTATGAATCTCATGGCTAACGCTTTAGATGCCATGTTTGAAACGGGAACGGAAAACAAACAACTGATCGTGACCACCGAGAAAATAGCCGAAGATCGCATCTGCGTGAAGATCCGCGACAATGGCCCCGGCATTCCCGACTCGGTGAAAGAGAAACTCTTCGATCCATTTTTTACCACCAAACCCATTGGGAAGGGAACGGGTTTGGGGTTAACGATATGTTACCAAATTGTTGAAAAACACAAAGGGACGATAGAGGTTGAATCTTACCCCGGAAAAGGCACGGAATTCGCGATCGCGCTGCCCATTCAAGCCATGGATTAAGATCGCGGTACGCAATACAACAAAAGAGGAATCATTGGTTATCCCTCAGTCTGCCCCATCTTCTAGCTCCGATTCTGTTTCTTAGGAGAGGGATTAGTTCGCCCGTTGGTCATGGAAAACTCTGGAATTTCCCCTTGCCTCTTTTAAATCAAGAGCACTGATAGTAAAATCGGATTAGCTGAGGTCATATTTCTCTAAAGCACGCCTGTAGTGGGCGGTTTCTTCTGCCCGAGCATCTAACTTCCCTTCTTTAAGGTCGAGCAAGCCGCGATTAAACTCTCAATGTTCAAACATTTTATCCAATTCTTTTCCCGTGCAAACAGAAATTTGAATATTGCCAAAAAGATTGGCTATGGTTATGCTTTCGCCATCGGCATTGCCGTTTTGGGAACGGCGCTCGGGGTCGGTGCAGGGGGTTACTATCGCGGGCAATCCGAACAACAGCACAATTTAGCGCAAGAGCAACAAGAACTCCTGCAAGAACTCGAAAATAGCATTCTCAACATTCAATTTCACCCCAATCGACTCTTTAATGCTTTAGATGATGCGATCGCGATCGAATACGAAACGAGCGAATTTCTCTATCATCTGACGTTCGCTCGGGAAATTCTGGCCAGTCTCAGTGAATTTGCTCGAGAATATCCCCATCATCTTGCTGTCCCAACAACAGAATGGTTAACCTTCCAACAAAGGTACGAAATAACCCTCGACAGTTATGAAGCGAAAATTCACGCCATTTGGGAGGGGATCGATCCTTTCAATTTGCAATCTGATGATGCGGATGCAGTGCGAGAGCAAATCATTGCGATCTTGACGGGTAGCGAATCCCAAGAAATGCGCCAGAAATTTGAGAGTTTGGAAGAGGAGCTCTTGCGGATCGAACAGGCAGCAAAACAACAAAAAGAGGCAGCGATCGCGGGGGAAATTCTCGCCCGTCGCATGAGTGCGGGGATCGTTCTGGGAACGATGGTCTGTGCCGTTGCGATCGCGATTTTCTTAGCCTTTCGGACCAGTCGCGCGATCGCGGGTCCTCTCGAAGCTGTCACAAAGGTTGCCCGGGATGTCACTAAAGATTCCAATTTCGACCTTCGCGCCCCCGTTATCACGAAAGATGAGGTCGGACTCTTGGACGATTCTCTCAATCAGTTGATCGCATGGACGGGAGAATACACCCACAAATTAGAGCGCTCTCAAGAAACGTTAGAACAACGGGTGGAAGACCGCACCCGAGAACTGCAAGCAACCCTGAGCAATCTCAAAAAAACCCAAACGCAACTCATCCAAACGGAAAAAATGTCCGGTTTGGGGCAAATGGTGGCGGGGGTTGCCCACGAAATTAACAATCCCGTCAGTTTCATTCACGGCAACCTCATTCATCTCGAGGCATCTGTAAAGGATTTATTGGCGTTGATCGATCTCTACCGGGAACAATATCCCCAACATAACCCAGAAGTAGAAGACCTCACCGAAGAAATCGATCTGGAGTTCGTGCGCGCGGATCTGCCGGAGATGCTCAAATCGATGAAAATGGGGAGCAATCGGATTAAAACAATCGTGTTATCCTTGCGCAATTTCTCCCGTTTGGACGAAGCAGAAATGAAAGATGTGGATCTTCATGTCGGCATCGATAACACCCTCATCATCCTGAGCAATCGCCTCAAAAAAGGAGTAGACGTGGTGAGGCATTACGACGATCTGCCTCCCGTTTTTTGTTATCCCGCCCAACTCAATCAAGTGTTTATGAATCTCATGGTCAATGCCTTAGATGCCATGTTTGACGGGGAAATCGAAGACAAACAACTGATAATTATGACCGAGAAAATCGGGAGCGATCGCGTTGGCATTAAAATCCGCGACAACGGTCCGGGCATTCCCGACTCGGTGAAAGAGAAACTCTTCGATCCGTTTTTTACCACCAAACCGATCGGCAAGGGGACGGGTTTGGGGTTAACGATATGTTACCAAATTGTTGAAAAACA
>JBFRWJ010000014.1:0-6074 GCA_051439525.1 Spirulina sp.
GTATGGAGAAACTCTCAGTTTTAGGGTTGGATGTGGGCAAAAAGCGGATTGGTGTGGCAGGGTGCGATGGGCTGGGATTGATTGCCACGGGTTTAACTACTGTGATTCGCAGTTCTTTTGCCCGAGATGTGGAAAAGTTTAAAGCGTTGGTGGAAGAGCGTCAAGTCCAATTCTTGGTGGTGGGGTTGCCCTATTCGATGAAGGGGGAGATCGGGTTTCAGGCGCGACAGGTACAGAAGTATGCACAACGTCTCGGAGCGGCTTTATCGCTTCCCATAGAATATATAGATGAGCGTTTGACTTCGGTGGAAGCGGAAGAACAAATGAAAGCACAGAATCTTTCCCCATCTCGCCATAAGGCTGCAATCGATCGCAAGGCTGCAGCCATTATTTTACAACAATGGTTAGATCGGCGACGATCCATGCGATCGAAACAGTAATCGGCACCCGATCGCGTGATATTTATCACTAAATTCGTGTTAGTCAGATCGCAATTTTTGCAGATTTAGATCGCGAGGAATTCCGGCAGCGATCGCAATTTTATCGTCCCGAGATCTCATGAATAAGCGATAGGGATCGCTGTTTTCTTGTAATTTCTCTCATCTCTCGAACTGATAAGGCTTACACTCAAACAAGCGGAAGCATCACCCCAACTCGAGAACAATTAAGAGACAGTGAAAATAGGCAATCTAGGAGGTCGAGGGATGAATAAAATTCAAATGCAACTGATTCCGGGGGCGATCGCTGAAATTCTCGCCTCTACTGCTGATACAGGAGTGCTGACGTTAAGCGATCGCTATGGGCTAATGGCCGCAATTTTAGATGATACTCTCGAAGAACAAGAGCGGCGCGCGATCGATCGCGTGTTGTGAGCAGTCGGTCGGGGACGGCTGGCGATGGGGGCGAGTTAAAAGAGCACAGAATCCATGAGCATCTCCAGTTCGCTTGACAACGACCTCAATATCAAGATTGCCGCCGTGCCCCGGAAATATCTGAGCGCTTACACCACCATCAAATATTATCTTTACCACGAAAGCGAAGCCGCCAACCCAAAGAAGCTCTCACAATAGCAACGGAATGCCTCTACGCTTGCGATGCCCTCGAAGAAATGGATGCGGCGTTGATTTGGGAGGCAATGGTATTGAAATTGGCAGAGGAAATGGGCGACGAGGGAGTCGCTCGGTTTCTCTTGGTGCGCGTTCCTTTGCTGAGGAAACCTCAGCAGGGTCGCACCGCTCCTCAGCATATCCAATCGACCAAGAGATAGTTCAGCATATCCAATCGCGCTGTTGGCGAGGTTTCCTCGCCATCCCCCAACCTCAAAATTCTTCTTCTTCTTTTTGAACTTTGAATTTTGAATTTTGAATTCAAAAGACGAAAAATAGCCCTAACCCGAACTGACGTTAAATTAGCTGAAATGGTCCAGTATGGTGCGTTAGCGACAGCGTAACGCACCCCACCCGCACGGAGAAAGGAATCGAGAAACCCCTCAACCAACTGCAAACCCGTTCGCATAGCGTGGCTTTAGCCGTATCGCACCCAACGCCCCCAAAGGTGGTCACTGAGCTTAGTCGAAGTGAGAAAATAAGACAGAATGCGCCGATATGACGCACCTTGCTCATAAAGCCGCCTTTCCTTCTCCAGCATCCGTTCCACGGTTTTTCGTGCCACCGACAACCCCCGTGGCTCAAGAGATGACAACCCGGTTTGCTTGCATTACGGAATGGGGGAATTTTCCGCAATCCTACCATTTCCCAAGCGATGGCGTGACTTCTCTTACCCCATTCCATCCCCTGCGATCGCCTGTCTTCTCCCATCTCCATCATCTTCTCCACCCTCAACTCCTTCGCGTGGCTGGCGATGGAAATTTGCCAACGAAAAAAGCGACGGGCGCTAAGAGCGGTGCATCCCGGTTCTCCCCAGAATCGGGATTATTTACATGGCAACAGCCGTATCGCTGCTTTCATGAAAGACAATGTTCGCGATCGCGATTGAGTTCCGCCTCCTTTGCAAACCCTACCCAGATCTGCGATCGCTTCTCATCTTACTCGAAATTGGACTCACTTTTCTCTTCCAATTCCTTATTCACCTGCAAGATATTATCTTCCGTACTCACGGTTAACACTTGCGGCGGAGTCGCATCGGGAGGATAGAGTAACTCAACCGTAACATCTCGCGTCATTCCCGGTTTCAAATTGAGGGTGACGAGGGGTTCTCCTTGTTCTCCCTGACGCTGAACCAAGTGGAAAAATTGTTCTCGTAACAATCCGATTTCGTCCTTATAGCGTACCCGAACGCTACCTCGGAAGAAAACGCGATCGTTGGGGGGTTCTAAAAACTCCAATTCTCCCACCTCGCGATCGTGCTTCAAGGGTGTTTGGAGGGCGAGGGTCACCGTTTTGTGGCGATCGCCATTATTCTTTAAGGGCAGAGTAAATTGATAATGCACCCCATAGTTCCCATGTGCCAAATACGCCGTATCGGGATAGCGAACCAACATCGGCGCGCTTTGAATTTGTCCCGTCCCTAAAGTCCCCGCGTGAACCGTACTGATGGGATAAGAAAAAGCTTCTCCAGGGGAGGGAATGCTTAAATGCGAACCGCCTTCATCGACAATTTTAGTATGCCATTGAGAACCGCGAGCCACCCCCGCCACGCGACCGTAAATCACTTCTCGTCTTGTTTCCTCTAAAGGAGTAGGCGGACGATCGCGGGGAAATGCCAAATACCCTTGAGTTAATAACTTTTCCCATTCTTTGAGAGTAGGGGGACGATGGGCGCGTCGATCGCCCCGTTGGATGGCTGGCATGGCTAAACTTGCCATATAGACTGCCCCCGTGGTTTCCACCTTCACTAAAGTCGAGCGCGCATTGCCCAAATGAATCGGCAAATTAAAGAGAATTTTGCTCTCTCCGGGTTCGAGAATCAAGCGATCGGGAAATTCCTCTTCATCGACTCCCCGCAAAACATCCCCGGCCAAACGGGAGCCCGGCCCGGAAAATACCGTCCCCGCCCGATTATCCATGACGGGAGGCAAATCGATAAACGGTGCATCGGGGTTGGTGACGTAGCTAACTCCCTGCAAAATATTCATCACCACGGGATAATCATTGGGATTGCGAATAAGGAGAGCGTGATATTTGGGCAACCAATCGGCACGGGTTCGCCCTCGGGCGATATGATGGCTGAAGATATCAAAACGCCCTCGCAGGGGTAAATTCAGATGAGCAAGGGGTGCGATCATCCCGTCTGGGGGAAAGGTGGATAATAAAATTCCCGCCGAGTAGATGACTTCCGGACTATTGCTATTAAAAACGGGAATCTCGTCTAAGTGTCCCGGTAAAACCCTGATTTCCTGTGGCTGTACGATAGTTTCTTGCGGTTCTGGAGCAGGAAAATAAAAAGCGTCGATGGAGGTTTGAGGAATTTGGGCAAGAGTAAGTGCAGATAGTAAAGATAACATAAGCAATGCAAAAGTAGGGAGGGAATTTACACCGTGCAGATCGAGACCAACTCAAGCGCACCCCGCAATAATTGTAATCCCGATGGGTTATCTTAACAGTGACCATTTTTGAATTCAAAATTCAAAGTTCAAAAATTTGAGCTGCTAACTTAATTGAATCATTGTTTAATTAAGGATACAATCCTCGTTCTCGAGTACGAAAAAGACAAAAAAGATTGTCTTTATTTCAAGCCTCTGACTTGAGGCAGAGGTTATAATTTTGAATTGATAATTTTGAATTGATTTGACGTTCTCTCCCACTCAATCCAAGATTAAGCATGGGAGCTTCTCCTCCTCGCGGATAGAGCTTCTGGGTTTCGCGGGCTGCTCCCCTAAATCTCCCCCATTGGGAGGACACAGAGGGATCGCAGGCAGCAACGATGAGACACACCGTCGTTTTGTACGATAATTTTGTACTCACCTAGTTTCCTTCAAGATTTTACCTTCTCAGGGAGAGACTAGGACTTCTGAGAAGTTCGGCGATCGCTCAGTCGAGCCGTTGAACCCTATATCTTGAGTTGTCTAGGTTCTGCGATCGGATGCGTATTACCGCTATTCCCGAACCAGTCTATTTAATACTTTATATAATTACTATGTCAATCCGCGCAACCCGGAAAGTAACATGAGAATTTATGGCAATCGCCAATTAAAAACCATGCCCGGACGCAGCATTCGCCCCACTCCCGCCCGGGTGCGCGAAGCGTTGTTTAATATTTGGCAAGATGAGATTGTTGGGTGTCGGTGGTTGGATGTCTGTGCGGGGAATGGATCTTTGGGAGCAGAGGCACTCTGTCGCGGTGCGTCGGAGGCGATCGCGTTGGAACTGAGGGGACGCGCTTGTCAAATCCTGCGGGAAAATTGGCAGCAGGTGGCGCGATCGCCCCAAGAATTTCAGGTTATTCGCGGGGACGCGCGACAGACTCTAAAACGTTTGGCAGGACGGCAGTTCGATCGTATTTATTTCGATCCCCCTTACCAAAGCGAACTCTACGATCCGGTTTTAGAAATCATTGCCAAGGAGGAACTTTTAGCCCCATTGGGGGAAATGGCCGTCGAGTACAATCCTCAATTTTGGACTCCCGACGCGATCGCGACTTTTGAAATCATACGCCAAAAAACTTATGGGAGTACCGCTTTAGCTTGCATGATTCATAACCCAACCGAATAAAAATTTGCATGCGATCTGCATTCGATAATCGAATATCTGTTAATGAATCTCTCAAGCTCTGCGATCGCGTTCCAATTGCCAAATTAATTTTTCGAGATACCAGTCTTCAGAACGCCCCGGAGTCAGTTGTTTTTCTCGATCGAGCAATCTTTCGGCTGCGGCGGTATCTCCTCCCATCATCAAAACAAATTTCTGTTTGAGTTGGGTAAATTCTTGTTGCTTGAGATCGATTTTGTTAAGAATGTTCGCTTCTCCAGAGCGATCGCCCAAATTGCGGAAAAGAGGCAAGGCTTGATGGTAATATTCCAAGGCTTTTTGCTTTTCTCCCAGAGAATCGTAGAGATTGCCAATATTATTGAGAGTGCTGGCTTCGCCTCCACTATCCTCCGCAGTACGGCAGAGAGGCAAGGCTTGATGGTAATATTCCAAGGCTTTCTGCTTTTCTCCCAGAGAATCGTAGAGATTGCCAAGACTGTTGAGGATGACGGCTTCTCCTCCGCTATCCCCCGCAGCATGGCAGAGAGGCAAGGCTCGATTGTAGCATTCCAACGCTCGCTCTTTTTTTCCCAGATCGCCACAGACAAGCCCAATATTGCGGAGAATTGTCACCTCTCCAGCAGGATTTTCCCCAGCACGTCGGAGGGGTAGCGCTTGATTGTAAAATGCCAAAGCACGCTCTTTTTGCTGAAAAGAGTAGTAAACTTCGCCAATCTTATTGAGCGCGTTCGCTTCCTCCTCGCGATCGCCCGAGTCCCGGAAAAGGGGCAAGACTTCCTCATAAAATTCCAAGGCTTTCTGCTTTTTGCCCAAAGCGTCATAAATTTTGCCGATCTCAAAGAGAGATAATGCTTCTGAGTGTTGTTCGCCTGCTTGCAGAAAAAGAGTTGCAGCTTGTTCAAACTTAGGAATCGCTTTTTTAAGAGACTTGACGCTACCTTGTTGCCACAACCGAGTACCCTCTTGGAAAAATCGGTTCGCTTCGCTAGACTGTCGGGGGTGTGGAGACTTTAGGGGCGTTTGGATTCTTTGAGTCTGCGAATTGGGAAACGGCCGATCGCTTTGGGGTCGTAACGACCAGGCAACAATAACGACCAGAGCGACGATCGCCACGCTCGCTCCCATCCAGCCAGCGAACAATAGCGCTCCGAGAATCCCTCCAACCACCAAACTCAAAATTTTCTGCCAATTTTCCATGGCGATCGTGCCTCAACATCAACTTCCAAGAGGATCGCCATCTGAAAGGCAAAATGCGCTCTCTCTCACTTCCACGAGAATCTATCGCCAAGATCTGCGATCGCTCTATAAAACTATAGTCTGGCAATAACTATCGAAAATGTAGGGACGTAAAATTTAACGTACCTACTGCAATCCCATCTAAGGAAAAGAAAATGAATGAAAATTAGC
>JBFRWJ010000015.1:0-9684 GCA_051439525.1 Spirulina sp.
GTTCTGATGAAGAACTGTCTTGCTTGAGTTGTATAACCTGTTGGCGAATCTGTCGATCGATTTCGTTGGCATCTTCCCACATTTTTCGACTACCATAATTTCTAGCAGACCCCTCTTTGTTCGTTACCGCTTTCGCAGCCGAGGCAATATAGGAAAGAATATAGCCTAATCGAGGACTGGCAATCAATATTTTGTAAGGCCATGGCGATTCCGTATCCGATTTCAACAATTTTCTGTTGGGAATAAAGCTAAGAAATTCATCTACATGTCCTACATCCAGCCACCCACTATTGACTTCAATTGGATTCTGGATATTCTGTGCTTTGATAAATTTTTCAACATGAGTGCCTGCTCCATAAATAATGCGACCAAAAGGATACTTTGCAGAGGGAGGACTGACTAGATAATTTCCACCACCATCAAACCGATCGTTCGTCTCTTGTATATTTTTTGGCTTCCGAATGAGTTGAGTTGCGATTCCTTCCTTAACAAGATTTTGATAAACTGAAGCGGGTAGCGTGCGATAAGGACTGCCTTGATCCAAGTCGCATAAGATTGTAATGCCAGAATAAAAAGGAGATAGCACATATCCAGCCTTCATTGGATCTCGTGCAAATGTTTTCTTCTGCTCTTTGAGCAGTTTAAAACCAACTCCCGCCTTCGTGACAATAGGTTCTAATGCGTCTCCGACTCCTAACTCAGTATCTTGATGTTTACGACCTGCGTAGACAAAATATGTGGGATCTAAATCACTTGCCATAATCCAAGGTGCTACTTGCAATATTGCTTTGTGCGTGTATTTTGTGGCCTTGAAAGAAAACTCAAAAGTTAGTCGAATCAATCCGTCAAAATCGTCATCTGGGTAGTCTGTTGCTTCCATCCACATTAAGATCGCGGAGTGTTTTTCCAACGACTTATACACCTCTTTATTCTTATGGAGTACAAATTGATTCTTACTTTCTGAATCTGTCCCTAAAATTTGCGTTGCCCCCTCTTGATTTCCTTGTATTTTTGAGTCGATGTCTTCTAAATACACCCGAATTTTGTCAGAGGGTTCGACTGTTAAAGTAGCCGTCCAACCCTGATGCTCATCCAATTTATATCCTCCTCCTCCCCATTCAAATAACAATGGATATCGCTCTTCAACAGGCGTGCCACGCTTAACCTCGTTTTTCCCCATTATCATGCTATTTAATACACCTCTATCCGGCCTTGCCATAATGATTGCTCCAACTTTACCCTTACCCGGTGTCCATTGGTTGTAATTAGCTGGGGTGTCTCTTTCTATCTTTCCATCCCGATCTAAATCTAGGTACATATTGAGGTACGGATTCTTATTCTCTTTGTGTTCTCGTTTTCCTTTCAAGTAGTTGTTCAGTGTTGGATTGACCTCCTCTAATCCGAATTGCTCGACATAGTTGCCGTTGCCTGTTGCGAGATCTTCAGAAAATTCTCTTGAAGCCGATCGCTCGCTCCTCTCTTCCACCTCCATCATGCGATCGAACAGATCGAACTGCTCGGATAAGTCCATTTCCATTGCTTGGGGAGAAACCACGTCCACCGGAGCGTATTGGGAATCTTCGGGCTCGCTCATTTGGCGATCGAACTTGTCGAAAGTCGGCTCGAGTTCTAACGTTTCCCAATAGTCGTGACTTAAGGGTTTAACCTCTTGAGAGGAGCGATCGCGCTTGCCACCTCCTTGATAGCGATCGTGCCTGCCACCTCCTTGATGGCGATCGCGGGTGCCGCCTTTTTGGAGAGCATCGCTTGCGAGTTTGCCTTCTTGGTGTATTCGTTGCTGACGCAGCGATCGCAGTTCTTCGCTAATCGCTGCCATTTGATCGGCGATCGCTTCTGTTTGTTCTGGGGATTGTTTTTGCTCCCATTTCAGTTGTTGAACTTCATCGCGAATCTCCTCGAGGGTTGCACCCAGTTCGGAGGAGTGGGAGAATGCCCGAGGGTCAGGTTCGCGAGCCGGGGAAATGTCTTCCTCAGCCTCGAAAGATGCGGCTTGAAAGGGAACCTCTCCCGTTCCCATCTCATTCAAGGAACTCGCTTCGGCATAGTCTTGATCATAGTCTTGATTTTGAACGGTGATGGGTTCGTCAGTATCGAAGACACGGGCAACCATTGAGCTATCGTTGTCCCTGTCTTCCGTCACCATCTCAATAGGTTGATTGTCATCGAAGGAACGCGCTTTATAATGAGTCTGTTGGGGAGCTTGTTGAGCTTGGGAAAGTTGATTGGCTTTTTGGTGAGCCTTGTCGAGCTTGAACAGACCACCCGAACCCGAGGGAGAGGGATCCGGGGGAGGAGGAGGCAACGGGCGATCGCTGCTGAGGTTTTGTTCGAGATCGGAGAGTCGGTTAGTGGATTTAGATTTTTTCATGGTTAGGGAATGGGGAGTAGTTATCAGTCACCAGTCACCAGTCACCAGTCACCAGTTCTCGGAAAGTCAGGAACGGGAGAATGGGGAGTGGTATCTTGGGTTTATGTTGGGGGCTTGGCGATCGCGGGGTTGGGAAGCAAGGCGATCGCGGTTATGGGAACTTCTTTTCGGTTTTGCGTCTCATCCTCCTCCTCGCTCATTTTGAATTCTGCATTTTGAATTTTGAATTCTCCCGATGCTTCGTCGCGGGAATGGGAGACAAAACAGGCGAAGATCGCGAGGGCAAACAGCAAAACTTGGCACAAGGCGGCACAGAAAGCGAGAGTATAGAGGAAGAAAACAGCGATCGCGGGTAGGGAGGCGAATACTGTTCGATTGAAGGCTTCCAGCAAAACCATCGGCTCGAGGTTGAAGACGAGCTCGGAAGTTGAGACAATCGAGCTGGAATTTTGCACGACGAGGGCACCGGGGGGCGATGCTTCTCGACTGCTCGTCGCGACGGAGAGGGGTGCGATCGCGGTGCAATTGCTTTCCTCTAATGTTGGGGGGGGAACGAGAGCCGAAGAATCAGAACGAACAAGAGTTCTCGATAATGTAGCTTCACTCTTCAACTTCCTGCGGCGATCGCGGAGACTCTCGGAAACGAGATCCTTGAAGGTTGTTGAAGCGAACCGACGGGGACGTTCCTCATTATCCTCATTATTTGGCATTCTCAATTTTGCATTTTGAATGTCTTGGCGATCTCCTTCCCCGTTTTGCCTTCTCTTCAGGGGGAAATTTTGCACTTTGAGGTTGGGGGATGCTGAATTCAATTCAGCCGATCCAACCAACCTGTTGAATTTTGAGAGCGAGGGATGGCGAATTCGATT
Organism: Spirulina sp.; assembly: GCA_051439525.1. GTDB lineage: Bacteria > Cyanobacteriota > Cyanobacteriia > Cyanobacteriales > Spirulinaceae > CCY15215. The sequence continues at coordinate 3,259 of JBFRWJ010000015.1, forward strand.
CGCCTTATCCAATCGCTCTGTTGAATTTTGAATGTCTTGGCGATCGCGTTCCCCGTTTTGCCTTCTCCTCGGGGGCGGACGATTGGTTTTTGTCCTAGACTCCCCCAAGTCTATATTGCGATCGAACTCGTCGAACCGCTCCTCCAACTCTGGTGCTGTTTTGGTTTGGGACAAAGACTGTTTTGGCTCTATGTTGCGATCGAACTCGTCGAAGGACATTTCGGTTTCGACTTCAACTTCTCCCAAGTCGAAAGATGTCGCATACTGCATCTCGTGACTGATTTCGCCGAAAGCTTTATGGAATTTAATGTTATGCCCATTCTTATGCCCGTTCGTGTTGGCAGAATCGGCGATCGCGTCTTTAAAATTCAAGTTAGGATCGATCGCTTTGAAACTGGAAGAATGTCCGTTTTGATGTCCGTTTGTTGTCGGAGGAATCATGCCATTGCCGTTTCCTTCCCTCTCTCGCGAGAACGTGGAAACGGGTTCGGGTTGCGATTTCGGCTCGATCGCGAACCGGGGCAAAGAACTGGCAGGAAGGGAGTTGACGGGAGGAGGGCTGGCATATTCTACCGCGATCGCTTCTCCGCGATCGAAAACGTAGGCTTTAAAGGAGAGTTGGGGAGGAGTGGGAGGCTGTTTCTGTCTTTGTTTTTGTCTCTGTTTTTGTCTCTGTCTCGGTTGTTCTGCCAAGGGCTGTTTTTGCCGCCGTCGCGATCGCTCTGATGAGGGCGGGGTTTGTCTCTGTCTCGGTTGCTCTGACAAGGGCGGTTCGGACTGAAACGGGGGCGGTTGTACCCTCAGTTCTCGTTCTAACGCCAGCAAGCGATTGTTACTAGGAACGGGGCTTCGACTTCCCTCAGCCCGAGGGGGAGGGGGGGGAGAGAAGGATAGGGACTCGGAGCGATCGCGGTGTGCCATCGCTTCGGGAGCGGAATCTTGCCTCGATCTTTTGTGAGAGAACAGTTTTTGTTCTAGATCGAGAAGGCGGTTTCTTGCCCGAGGGCGGCGATCGTTCATAATCTCGTTCCTCCTCTGATGGTCTTATCTTCTTTTCCCCTCTCTCCCCCTCCACTCGGTTTGAGAGTAAGATTGATCACGGCAAAGCGATCGAGGGCAACTTCAAGCTTTCCGGGTTGGTTTTTGAGACGATCGCGATCGATTTGCAGTTGAATTTTGTTTGCTCCCGCCGAGAGAATGGGAACGCTTTTACCATCGAGGACGGCTACGGGAAATTCCCCCTTGCTGGGAAGAACCATCAAGTTTTCCCCTTCTAAGACGAGGACGCTTTCGTTATAAATTTTTGTAAATTTGGCTTTCGAGATGATGGGAGCATCGCGACGGCGGCGAGCTTGGTTTAAGACGCGATCGATCGCTTGGCGATCGATTTCTTCCCCGGTATGCGCTTCGATATCGATGTTGTGTTCTTCGATGGCTCGCAGTAAGTCTTCCGCAGAGCGCACCCCCAGTTTTTTCAGGGCTTTATGGGTGGCTTCCGGTAAGTCCAGTTCTTCCACGCTCAGATCGCTTCTAGAGACGGGATCGCGAGTGACTTCTTGGATTTGGTGGTCGCGAATGGAACCCAGTTGTAAGGTCATTTTCGATGCTCCCTGCTCTCCAGCTTTGGCGGTGGTAAATCGGATATGCCCATCGTGATATTCGGGAAACAGTTGCAAGTCTAAGGCCATATCTTTGACCATATAACTGAGTTTGCGATTAGCACCTTTGACAGCTAGAGTATCTTGAGCGCGATCGAGTTCGTAAACGAGCGCGTCGAGAAATGCGTTTAAGTGCCAAGAATGGTTTTCTTTAGTCACCGCGATCGACCTCCACATTCAGTTTCAGGCGGTGAAACACGGGCATGATGGTCGTTTCGGTGTTTTGGGTGGGGGCGGATCCCCGTAAGGAAACTTTGCCCGTTTCCTCGGCTCGAATTTTCAGTTCTAAGGGCATTTCCAGTTTCACCGCTTCTACGTGCATTGTAGAACCCGTTTGCGGATCTGCGAGAATTTCGTCCCAACCCGTCAGCATTTCTACCACTTCCGCAAAAGGGGAGTGGATGCTGTTTTGGTTGGGTTGAGACGGATTAGCTGGCATGATTTTCCTCAGTTGTAAGTTGTTTTTCCAATACCTAATAGGGACGGTAGTCGTTGCCATTGGATTTCCGAGGATCGCCTTTAGGTTCGAGAGCGACGGGAGTAGTGGGAACGGCTAGGTCGAAGATAACTTTTTCTCCATTGAGAGTAATGGGTGAATCGCTCAAAGATTGGCGAAGGCTTGGGTCAAAGCGATCGTCTTGGTACGCACTCGACAAAGAAAGAGCCTGAGCTTCACCCGTGACCTCACTTTTTATCGGAGAAAAGCGCTCACTTTTTTCAATGTATTTTTCAATTATATTGACGTAGTTTGAGATGTAATGATTTGCGATACCAGCACTAGGATCCGGCAAGTCAACATTTGTTGGATCGAGCGGTATTCCTATATCGACATGATAGGAATTATTCACTGGAACCGTGGGAACTGGATCTTTCTTGGCTACAAAGCGCAGAGATGAATAGTTTGCCAGATTCGGATTCTTGTATCCAATCACGTCATTGAACTCTGTTGCAAATGTTTTATCTCCAATGCGGGGGCTACCAAAGGTATGTATGATGAGTGGCAAGTCGTTAGGTTTCTTGTTCTTGTTTGCAGCAAGGCCTAGCCAATAAGACTTTAAATATATTGCAGTAAGTGTTGCTAGCGCTCCACCAAGACTGTGGCCTGTTATCAAAACAAAAGGTAGATTGGAATTCTGCTCGTATTGTTTAAGTAGGGGCAATACAATATCCAGAATCGTTTTTGACATCTGAGAGAAATAATCCTGAAATCCATTATGAATTTTGCCTTGACCAACTATTGATTCCGGTGCTGACTTAGCATCTAAGTTTTTTCTCCAATCTCCTAGTGAATCAAAGGGGTTCGATGAACCGCGAAATGCAATCAAAATACAGTGCTTGTTTGAGGTAACCTGTTTAAAAATCTTGTCTGAAAGCCTACCGTTACCTATAATTCCCATGTACACTTCCTCAGGTTCAGTTTTGCCAAAATAGCCTTTCCAATCATCCGCTAGCTTCTTCCGATTAGCGATGAGAAGTTGGTTTATATCAAAATCATTTCCAACACCATTTGGAATGTTCTTAATCCTATCCCGCACGACTTCTAGTATTGTTCCCATCTGGGAAAGTTTTGCTTCATTATTCCCAATGTATACAGATTGTGCAACCTTCACTAGAAAATTAACAAGCTCGGGATTATAGTTAAAAACCAGATTTGGATCTTGTGCCATTTTGCAATCTCCTAAAAATTTCAGAATCGTGAGAAAAGAGTAAGCTTAAATAGAAGGAGAGATTTGAGTTACTTGACTGCACTCCCTCCCTAAGACTGCGTGCCGACAAAACGAGCGGTACTGGGAATGGGAAAATAAACAGTGCGATCGCTCAACGCCAAAACCCGACCGTTGGCATCGCTATCCACCACTCGCTTGAGAATGACGCGACGCACCTCAATTTCCGGATACACCCACAGGGTTGCACTATCTCCCCCATTGCCGGTAAAGTCCACTTGGGTGCGAGCCAAGCGGTTAAAACTTTCACGAAACTCGCAACAGCGCAAGGCCATCATTTCCTCGGGTTGCAAGCGGGGTTTGTCGGAAATCCAAGCGAGGAGTTTTTCGAGGAGATCCAGACTGAACACAAAACCTGTTTTCAACTTACCCGATCGCCCTCCCATTTCATCGTCATTTACAGAAATTAACGTTTCCATGCGAGCGTGATTGGGCCGTTGCGGCTCGAGGACATAATAGTATTTGCAATCAAAAGCGATGCGGCTGCCATTATTCCCCAAGTTTCCCTGCCAGATCTTATGCCAGTAGGGGCGATATTCTTGGGGGTCGCTGAGGGAAAACGTCTCCTCTACTCCTTCGAGGCGATCGAAGAAAAACTCTCCCACCAAAGTTGCCAAAACCGATGTGCTGGTGCCCAAGCGTCGTTTGTTGTCCGTGCGGCTCGATCGCGCCGTCCAAGTCAGTAGCGCGCAGATGAGATAATCCTCATTGGGTTTGAGCGATCGCAATTGTTCTCGACCCAAGCCAAAAGATCCTCGGATCGGGCCCGATCGCAAGTCCTCCACCCGATATTTTTTCTCCACCAACACTTCCAAGGTTTCCGGGTGCTTGAGCAAAATTTGGACGGTGCCCCGGGTAATGGGACGGGGAGTCTCCAACATCAAGGGGAAAGACAGATCCTCATCAATGCGATACAAAACCCGCGATCGCCCTCCTGCACTTTGGGGGCGAATATCCGCAAAACTGAGGCGAACCGTTTCTTGGCGGTGGTAGGGGGGTTCTAACCCATTGCGACCGTTGCGCAGGGGCAACAGGGCGGGATGATCGTCGCCGTCGAGCTCGTCTTCAATGGCGCGAATGAAACCGGGAAAATGCTTGCCCGCATCGAGAGCCCCCTGAGAGATCGTTCCGATTAAAACTCGCTCTCGCACCGGTCCCGATGAAATAGTGCGTACTGTTTCCGGGTGCAAGGAACGCCCCAATAAGGGCATTAAAGACGGCATGCGATCGAACACCTCTTGAGGCATCATCCGTTGACCCGGGGGCGTGCGATCGTCGGCGAAATTCATGGCTTTCGCTTGCACCGTCCCGGGATTGGCTTTGAGATTTTTCAGTTGGGAAATCAGCCCCACCACCTGATTGAGAGTATCGGGGTTGGTGAGTTGCTGTTTGAGCTGTTTCTTATCTCCGCCAGTCCCCACCAAAGAATCGAGTAAGCTCGTGATGCCTTTCACGGCAACTCCCGCCCCGGGGCCGAAAATGCCCGTGAGGATGGGGGCTGCAACGGGGGCGACGGTTTTGACGGCGTTGACGACACCCTTGGCGACTTTGCCTACGGTTTTGATCAGACCGCTAAAAAATCCCATGCTCGTGCTGTAGGATTCCCGGTAAGAAAAGGGGATGGTATCCGGAGGAATCTGATGGGGAGGGGGGTTATAGGGCGGGGCATTGCGTCGGTTATACATGGCAGTTTTAGGGGAAAAAGAGAAGGAAACGGAGTTAGCGGTGATGGGGACGGGGACGATCGCGGACAGGGCGGGACCGGTGCCATGGCGATCGCGAAAGCTAAACAATTGCAGGTAGCGGTAGCGAGAATCAAAGCGATCGCTCGGAACCGCCAGCAAGGTACGACCGAGGGTTTCCGGGGACAACGGACCGAGAATCGGAGAAACAAAGCGCTTATTTTCCAAAAACGTCAATCCATTGCGACGGAAAGCGCGATCGTCGCCGATGGCGTAGGCATAAAACCGATTGGTCATCCCGATATCGATCTCAAATCGGGTTTTGTCTTCTTGGTGGTCGTGAAAGCGGGCGATCGCGAGGGCCATGGCTACAATTCAAAATTCAAAATTCAGAATGATTAAGTTGCGTTTTGGTTTTGGTTATTATTTTGAGATTGATTGTTGTTGGGTTGTACCGAGCCGGGATTATCGCGATTCATCAAAATATCGCGGAAGTTGTCAAGGGGGAAGTAATCGGTTTTGAAGTTAATCTCGACTTCACCGTGAAGTTGGGTACTGGCTGTGGTTGCCGCCTGACTTTGCACTTGAGCGGTGGAAACAGAGATTTGGGTTTTTGTGGCCTGCCGACCGGAAGCGCTAAAGCCGCCAGCCATGCCGAAAAAGCCTCCCATAGCGCGACGGCGGATGTTTCGTCGTCTGTTTTGCTGATTTTGTTGGGCGGCATCAGCTTTTTTAATTTGCTCTTGGGATTTGATTTGAAAATCGATGCTGGCTTTAACTTTTCCGTTATCCACCACCAAGCGAGTTACCCCCATCAGCAACATTTCTTCTAACAATTGTTGGTGTTGCCGTACCAGTTGAAGTTTCGCTTGCAGGACTTCCCCGCGAATATCTTCGCTACTGGTATCGACCGCATTGCCACTGGCATCCCCTAGGCTAATTTGAGTGCTCTGGTCGCTCTGGCTGTCAGAATCCGCAAACAGATCGTCGCCGAAATTATCCCCCCCCAGAAGTTGAAATTGATTGGGTTTGCTCTCCGAGAGGAAGGCATAAGCAGTGGCATCATCAATGGTGTCGATAAATTTGCTCGCCGGTTGGGTAATGCGATCGACCAAATCGGCGTAGGAGTCCATTTGCTCCTGCGTGACTTCCAAGTTGGCATCGAATACGCCTTTGAGCAAGTCTTTCACGAATTGCGGGAAATTCACTTCCCGTAGGGTGCGTCCGGCGAGTTGCCCTTGTTGGTCGATGCGGCGATTGAGGTGGCGGCGATCGTCAATTAAATCCCCCGCCGCCATGGCTTCGGCGAGTGCTTGCTGTCGCGACAGCTCTTGAGACAGTTCGCCGACGCGATCCTTGTAC
>JBFRWJ010000016.1:0-7466 GCA_051439525.1 Spirulina sp.
CTATTCTCAAAAATAATCGCGTTTTAGCTATTTTGATTTTTTTCAAAACAATTCCCTTAATTTGCGATTTACACTTGGTTGATTTGGTGAATGTCGTTGCCGCACAATTGGGAGAATTCATGCAGCGAAAACGAGTAGAAGAACGGGCATTGCAGAAAACCAGACAGTTACGAGAAACTCTGCGCCAACTCAAACGCTCTCAGGCTCAAGCGATTCATAATGAAAAAATGATTGCCCTCGGACAATTAGTGGCGGGAATTGCCCACGAAATTAACAATCCGATTGGCTTTATTTATGGAAATATTGCTCCCGCTTTGCACTATGCAGAGGAATTGCTGGCATTGATTTATCTTTATCAAAAACATTATCCTCAACCTGTTGCTGAAATCGAGAGGGCGATCGAAGATCTCGATCTCGACTTTATGGAAGCTGATTTTCTGAAACTCTTAGAATCCATGCAAACGGGAGCAAACCGCATTCGTACAATTGTCAAATCTTTGAGAAATTTCTCGCGTTTGGATGAGTCCGATCGCAAGCAAGCCGATCTTCATGAAGGTTTGAATAATACGTTAATGTTACTGCAACACCGTCTCAAACAAAATCGCGATCGCCCGGAAATTCAAGTCGTGAAAAATTTTGCGCTCATTCCCGCCATTGAATGCTATCCGGGGGATATCAATCAGGTGTTTATGAATTTGTTAAGCAATGCGATCGATGCAATCGATGAAAAGTGGGATCGCGGCATACAATTTACTCCCACTCTAACCCTAAGCATGGAAGTCGGCCGATATCGCGAGTCCCAACAAACTTACATTCGCATTCATCTTGCCGATAATGGTACGGGAATTCCCCAACACCTGCAGACGCGCATTTTCGATCCTTTTTTTACCACTAAAAGTATTGGTCGGGGAACGGGATTGGGATTGACAGCCAGTCACGATATTATTGTAGAAAAACATGGCGGACGATTGTATTGCGCCTCGGAGGTAGGCGAAGGAACAGAATTTGCGATCGAACTCCCTTTTCAATGAACAATTATCAATTATCAATGAACAATGCTAGATCGAATTAAAACTCTTGCGGAAACCCTTGCTCCTCGGTTAATTGAAATTCGCCGTCACATTCACGCTCACCCGGAATTAAGCGGTCAGGAGTACCAAACAGCGGCTTATATTGCCGGGGTGCTGTCATCTTGCGGGTTACACGTAGAAGAAGCCGTGGGGAAAACGGGAGTCGTCGGGGAATTGGAGGGACAGGGAAAAAGCGATCGCCGCCTCGCCATTCGCACGGATATGGACGCTCTCCCCATCAATGAAATGACGGATCTCGATTTTGCTTCCCGCAAACCCGGGATCATGCACGCTTGCGGTCACGATATCCATTCTACCCTCGGTTTGGGGACGGCGATGATTCTCTCCCAAATGCGAGAATATTTACCGGGAAACGTGCGCTTTCTCTTTCAACCCGCCGAGGAAATCGCTCAAGGGGCGGGATGGATGGTACGGGATGGAGCGATGCGAGATGTGAGTAGTATTTTGGGCGTTCACGTTTTCCCCTCCATTCCCGCCCGTTCCATCGGCATTCGCTACGGGGCCCTAACGGCGGCGGCGGACGATCTGGAAATCTTTATTCAAGGGGAGTCGGGACATGGGGCGCGACCCCACGAGGCTAAGGATGCCATTTGGATCGCCGCCCAAGTCATTACTACCCTCCAACAAGCCATTAGTCGCACTCAAAACCCCCTGCGCCCCATCGTTCTCACTTTTGGTCAAATTAGTGGGGGGCGAGCGCCTAACGTGATTGCCGATCAAGTGCGGTTGGCAGGTACCGTGCGATCGCTTCACCCGGAAACTTATGAGAATTTACCCCAATGGATCGAGGGCATTATTGCCAGTATTTGCAGTGCTTACGGGGCAACCTACGAGGTGAATTATAAGCGTCAGGTGCCCTCGGTACAAAATGATGGGATGATGACACAATTGCTGGAGGAAGCTGCACGAGAAGCCTGGGGCAGCGATCGCGTTTATCGCATCCCGGAACCCTCTTTAGGGGCAGAAGATTTTTCCCTCTATTTAGAACACGCCCCGGGCAGTATGTTCCGCTTGGGGGTGGGAATGCCGGGGAAAGCCAATCATCCATTACACCATCCCGCTTTTGAGGCTGATGAAGACGCGATCGTGACAGGGGTGGTCACGTTAGCTTATGCTGCGTTTAAGTATTGGGATTTGGAACATTAGAGAAGGTGCGAGATCGATGCAAAAAAAGATTGTTTATTCCCAACTTAAAACATTTCTTTTTCAATTGCAATTTACGCTTTTGCCAGTCCAAGGGAATCATCTTGTCTTTCAACATCCTGAATCAGAGGCTTTAATCGTATTGCCTCATTACGAACCAAACGACGCGATCGCAAGGGTTCACTGGATTTTAATTCACCGTATTTTAATAGAATATGGTGTGCTGGATGAAGAAAATATCGAGCGCTTTTTGGCAAAAATACCCAGTTAACTACAATTTCAATCTTTGGATTGCAGAATCTCCGGATCATTTAATTCATTTTGATGGAGAAAAGTTTTGAGGATCTTACGCACCCAATTCTTCTGAAATCAATTAAAGAATAAGGCATCGAATCAATACATACTTTAAATTGAAAGAATCAACGCCAACAAAACCAAGACAAAATTAAATAAATAAAATGCCCCCACAATTTGCGTTTCCGACCAACCGCTCAACTCTAAATGATGGTGCAATGGAGCCATTTTTAACAAGCGCTTACCTACCCCATCCGGGCCTTTTGTGGCTTTGTAATAACTAACTTGAGCCAACACGGAAAGAGACTCGACAAAAAACAAACCGCTCACTATAAATAAGCCCCAAAGATTTCCCGAAAGAATGCCTACGCCAGCTAATGCACCCCCTAACGCCAAGGATCCCGTATCTCCCATAAATACTTTTGCCGGGTTGCGATTGTGGAAAACAAAACCCAAACATCCGCCACTCAAACAGGCGCAAAATATGGCTAATTCTGGCGTTTTTGGAGCAATTAAAGCCGCCAAACCCAGAAGCGCGATCGCACTGGTTCCGCCTGCCAATCCATCCACGCCATCAGTAATATTGGTGGCATTACTTTCCGCCGCAAACACAAAAACCGCTAAAAACCAAAAGAAAATCCCAAAAGGTAAAATGACCCCAAAAGGTAAGGCAACATTCGTTAAATTTCCCGGTTGAGTGAGAGATACCCAAGCACAGAAAGCGATCGCGCCAATGAATTGCAAAATTAATTTTTGGCGCGGCGTAATTCCTTTATTCGACTTGCGCTGTAAAATTTGCCAATCGTCGATCCAACCCACAAAACCATAGAACAGGGTAATTGCACCCACTGCGATCGCAAGAGGAGAAAAACCCGCCCAGATCGCCCCGATCGCCACCGCAACGGGAACGAAAAAGATTCCTCCCATTGTTGGCGTTCCCGCCTTTTTTAAATGACTTTGGGGTCCATCTTCTTGAATGACCTGTCCGGCTTTTAATCGTCGCAAGATAGGAATAATCCAAAACCCCATTCCCGCACTCGCGACAGCCGTAACGAGTAAAGGGACTAAAAATGAAGAAAATTGCCCGAGCTGCTGTAAATTGCGATCGCAGACGAACGCCGAGACAATCAACAAACAGGCCAATAAAATTAATAAACTCGTTCCTGAAGGTTTTCTCAATACGGTCGATAAAAATAATTTGGCTTCCACGATTCCTCACCCACTACAACTATTTTCTTTAATCATCCAGATCTCCGGGCTCGTCAGCACCGAAATCATCATCGTCATCGCTATGATCGATGGACATGAGCCCTTCGAGATCCGGATCTTCGTCTTCGGATAAATTGCTCTCTTGCGCTTCTCTAAGAATGAGACGACCTTCTGATTGCAACCAAGTCAACATGGAATCTTCTTGTTTGAGGGGGATAACCGCCGCCGGTTCATAGCGCGGTTCTTGACGCAAAGCGGGATTGTAAACAGTCATGCTCGAAAAAAACTCAATCGTTAACATATCGAGTGTACACTGAAAAGAGGGACTTCTGTAGAGTAGAGACAGAACCAAATCAATGGATAAGAAAACTGTATTACTCGGGGCGCTGGCTGGGAAAAATCGGGGGCTTCTCGCGAACGAACTCGATAAAATCGCCATTCTCGATGCGATCGCGAAACTAGAGGACGAGAATCCGACTCCAAAACCCGTAGAGGCGACGCATTTACTGGAAGGGGACTGGCGTTTGCTTTATACCACCAGTCGCGAATTATTAGGGTTGGATCGCTTCCCCCTCTTTCAACTCGGACAAATTTATCAATGCCTGCGTTCGGAAGGGTCAAAGGTTTACAATATTGCCGAGGTCATTGGCGTACCGTTTTTGGAAGGTTTGGTCTGTGTCATGGCGACGTTTTCTCCCGCTTCCGAACGTCGCGTGAATGTGAAATTCGAGCGCTCGATTTTAGGGTTACAACGCCTTGTGAACTATCAATCTCCCAAGGAAATCATTAAAAAAATTGAATCGGGTCAGAAGTTTCCTCCCCTTGATTTTAATATTGCCAGTCGCGATCGCCAAGGTTGGATCGATATTACTTATCTCGATAACGATTTACGCATCAATCGCGGCAATGAAGGCAGTGTTTTCATCTTAACGAAAGGATGAAGAATGAAGGATGAAGGGTGAAGGATGAAGGGTGAAGGATGAACGAGGAATTTTTACTCGGACAGACAAAAATCCTTGACGAATTGGGAAACTTTTGGTAGGAGATCGGGATCGATCTGGGAATGAAAGCGATCGCGTTCTTGGATTCCCTTGACAATCTCGGCAAGATCGGCATTTCCTTTTCGAGCTCCCAAACCATTCACCGCACATTCAATTTGCCTCGCACCCGCATCTAAAGCCGCTAAGGAATTATCAACGGCAAACCCGAGATCGTCGTGACAATGCACGGAAATGATGCAGCGATCGCAGTGAGGAACGCGATCGCGAAGACGACCAATAAGCTGAGAAAACTCCTCGGGTTTCGCCACGCCCAAACTATCCGCAATATTAATCGTTTTTACACCCCTCGCGATGGCCGTTTCTACCGCCTGACAGAGAAAATCAAAAGGACTTCGAGTGGCATCAAACGCCGTCCATTCAATATCGTCACAAAAATTTCGTGCCAAAGCAATACTGGATTGAATTGCTTGTAAAGTTTGTTCTTGACGAAGGCGATCGGGGAGCTTCACGTTGGCATAAAGATGAATTCGTCCTTTTTTTGCCTCTTTCATCGCTTCAATTGCTTGTAGGATCTCTACTTCTTTTGCTCCAGCCAAAGCACAAATTGTTGCTGTTTCAAGCTGCTGGGAAACGGCGACGACTTCCTCAAAATCTTTGGCACTTTGGCCGGGATAGCCCACTTCAATAATATCAACCCCCATGCTTTCTAGCGATCGCGCAATGTCCAGCTTTTGGGTCTTATTAAAGCAAATACCGGGCATGAGTTCCCCATCTCGGAGAGTGGTATCGAAAACAAATACCTTTTCTTTTAACATTATCTTTTTTCTTATTCTTAGCGATCGACTTCGATTTTGGGAGTGCGGGCAAGATGCCCGCTATCTGCTCATTGAATCGGATGTACGATAACGAGAAACAGAATCAAGAATCGCTTGTCAACTGAAAACTCATTCCGGCAGTTTCGGAAGTTCCCGGAATTTGGGTTTCCATCACTTTGCGCCCCAAAACGCTCAAGGAAAACATCATGCTGATGACATCGGACATGCGATCGGGTTGACCGTTAAACACGTCATGTAAAACATTCAACATGTGACTATAGCTTTCGTTGAATTGTTCCGACAGCAAGCGAGCGCCGGATCCGGAGGGTAACGATTGAGTGTTGGGATTGTCGGTCATGGGGTAGACTCCTTCGGGATCGAAGACAATTTCCGCCCCCGAGAAACTGTAACCCCGGCCGTGAGGATTGAGAACAATACTGCGACCGCGCACGATTTCTTCAAACTTATAAAAGTGAGCGAGTTCGTTATAGCCATCTCGGGGATTGATGGCTGATGCCCCTTCTCCTTGCTTTTGAATGGCCGCGATCGCTTTGAGGGCAGAGTCGAGATCTGTCACGGGAATCATTTTGCCCCGAGTGACTCCATAGTTACCCGCATCATACCAATGATGGACTTGACGGGCGGGATCTCCCGTAAAAATGTTCTGTCCGCAAGACAGATCTTGGAATGCCTTTTTGATTTTGTCGTAAAACCAACCGATGGTACGAATGTGGTGTTGTCGGATCGATATGGTCGTTTCCGTTTCCGAGGCCGCCGTTGGTTCTCGAGTGACATCGGGTTCTTCAATGGACATGAAAACATCGCGGATCTGAGCGATCGAGCATTTTTTCAAAGAGACGACTAAATCGGGACGCAAATCCCCGGGCAATCCGGTGGGATATTGAGGAACGAAGTCGGATTTATTAATGTCCGGACTGCCCTCAATAGCATTGAGCAAATTGCACGCGAGGGACATGTGCAACATTTCCTCGAGCACGACACTGCGGATGAGATCGGCGATCTCTTGGTTGTGTCCCGGTTTAATGGAATATAAAGCACACAAATAGGGGGGAATCGTGGCGTGTTCCAATTCGATCGCCGTTTGCAACGCCCGTTTTAAGTCATTCACGGAATTAATATGCCAAGGGGAAGCATACAAAGGTTGACCGTCATCGGGATTGAGATCCTGCAACCATTTCCGAATCATCCCCAATTTTCCCTGGGAGACCGAGTTTGCATGGGACAGATCGCGAGTGACGGGCATATACCGGGGATCCGTGGGAGGCAAATTAAAGACTCGCTTTAGCATATCCTTGCGACCGATAACGCTGAGGTAATCGCTCAAATCGACAATCGGTTTCATCACCGGATAGAGGTTGGCATACTGCTGAAAAATCGGCTGGATGTCGTCGAGCCACGTGGGTTCTGCCGGTACCTCGTATTTGTTCCAAACCAAGACATTGAGAAGATCGCTCGGGAAGGCATATTCTTTGGGATAATCCGTTCCTTGCCAGTCGTAGCGAACGCCGTACACCTGTCCGTCAATATATCCGCGAGCGGGGACGAGTTCTCCCGTTCGCGGATCTTGAATGAGGGGATCGCGTCCGGTCAGGGTAATGGGGGCTTGGCCGTTACTGCCTGTTTTGACGCTTTGAGGGAACGTTAACCCCGCTTGAGGAATGCCCACTTGCGGTCCGGGTACCATATTCGATCCTTGCTGGACAAAACCCTCCCCGACACTGTTGTCGTGGTTGAGTTGGAAAACTGCGTCGGGACAAGGATTGCCAAAGCGATAGGCGTAGAGTGTCGTGGATTGCGGTTCGTCTGGATACAAGCGAAAGACAAATCGATCCGCCCGAGCAAATGCACCGTGGGGCTCTTCTTGCAGGACGTACTGGCCCGAGGCCGAGACA
>JBFRWJ010000017.1:0-3674 GCA_051439525.1 Spirulina sp.
GTCGAAAACTCCCTTGGCAAAACGTACAAAGAATGACCCCGGACAATTTGGATGAGTTAGAAAACTGGCTCTTTCAGAAAAGTACCCGTTCTTCCCCATCTTCTTCGCTCACAGCAAGCAATCTGCGGGAATATCTCGAAAGCGATCCCGAAGGAATTTTCCAAACCACTCACATCCTCAACCATCCACAAGCAACCTTTCAAGCGATCGCTCTCAAACTTATTGATGGCTGGTCTTGGAAACAGATCTCTGAGGAATTCAACATCAAAGTTCCCACCCTCAGCAGTTTCTATCAGCGAAATCTCAAGAAATTTACCCCGCAATTTCAAGCCTATTTATCCCCATGAAAATGACCATGAATGCGAACAACACCCAAGACACCTCTTTTACTGTACCTTTAACGGTTTTCGACCACCAAATTGCCCGAGAATTTGGTTGCCAACAAATCAATCCAGAAAAAGCCAAACAAGTTTATCTGAATACCCTTTCAGTTCGTGCCGTTTATTTTTATTTAACTTGTTTGGGAATTGCGACTGAGTTAGAAACAAGCGATAGTTGGAATTTGCTGGCGCAAACCTTGAGCGATGTTGCCGATTTAGAGGTTAAAGATTGTGGTAAATTAGAATGTCGTCCTGTTTTACCGAATGCCTCAATGTGTCCCATTCCTCCCGAATCTTGGGGAGAACGATTGGGGTATGTTGCGGTAGAATTAAATCGCGATCTAACAGAAGCGCGATTATTGGGATTTGTGAATGAGGTGGAGATTGGGGTTGAAGAATTGCCCCTCGATCGCTTTGCCTCCCTAGAAACTTTATTAAACGATTTGTATCCAAAATTGAATCCTGTAGAAAAAACCGTGGTGCAATTAAGTCAATGGTTGGAGGAAGTTATCGATGCGGGTTGGGAGAAACTCGAAACCTTGCTCGCTCCTCGCGAAAACCGATTGGCATGGTCGGTTCGAGGTAGAGTCGGACAAACGGAAAAAAGCGATCGCCATGCTATTCGACGGGGCAAAATCTTTAATTTAGCGCGTTCGGAAGAACAAGTGACCTTATCCATTTGTTTAGAACCTTATCGCGACCGCGAATACGATATTGCGATCGCCGTTCTTCCCGCAGGCAGTCAACCTTATCTCCCTGAAGATTTGCAACTCATTCTCCTCGATCCGGAGGGGAAATCCGTGATGCAGGCAGAAGCCAGAAAGAGTGAAGGATTAGAACTCCAATTTAGTGGAGAATTGGGAGAATCTTTTAGTGTTAAAATGGTCTTGGGTGATGTCAGCGTGACGGAAGAATTCCAAATTTGAACGCATTATCAAGATGCTACAATAATAACAAGCTCGAAATCTAACCTCTAAGGAAGAAATTAAGAGAAAATGAGGAAATTAGTTGTCCTCAAACTTGATGGGGATCTTGAATATCAAGGCTTTCATGTCATCTTAGAAATTGGCGAGGAAGGAAAGCGTCCTGCCATCGCGATCGAAGCGGCATTACCTGCCAATCGAACTCTCAGAGATCGCTTGCGAGAACATTGGTTAGAACAATATCGCAGCGTGGGAATTTCGACTCGCATTAAACCCAAACGGATTATTAATTATAACTATCGCGAGTGGATTCGAGAATGCCAGCGATCGGGGGAACAATTGCAAATGCAATTCTCGACATGGTTAAATACAGAAGAATTTTCGCCCCTCGAAAAACGACTGCGATCGGAGCTCGCTCGCAACGACGATATTCGCTTTCACATCCAAACCCGCGATCGCGATATCCCCAAACTCCCTTGGCATCTTTGGGATTTTTTCCAGCATTATCCCCATGCGGAAGTCGCTTTTAGTTCTCCCGAATTTGAACGTCAGAGAGAGAGAAAACGGGAGCACTCGTTAATCCCAAAACTAGGAGTTTATCCCGTCCAAAAACTAAGAATTCTCGCAATTTTGGGTCATGCAGAAGGCATCGAAATCGAACGCGATCGCCAGCTTTTAGAAAGTTTGCCAAATGCGGAAACCGTGTTTCTTGTCGAACCCAAACATCAAGCAATCAACGATACGCTTTGGGAGCAACATTGGGATATTATCTTTTTCGCTGGACATTCCCAAACCGAAGGAGAAAAGGGACGAATTTATCTCAATCCTCAAGACAGTCTAACCATTGATGAATTGTGGTATGCTTTGAGAAAGGCAGTCGATAAAGGATTAAAACTGGCTTTATTTAACTCCTGCGATGGTTTGGGATTAGTGCAACAATTAAACGATCTCTTTATTCCTCACACGATTGTCATGCGGGAGTTAGTTCCGGATCGGGTGGCGCAGGAGTTTTTAAAGTACTTTTTAGGTGCATTTTCTCGCGGAAAATCTTTCTATTTGTCCGTGCGAGAAGCCCGAGAAAGATTGCAAGGGATAGAAAGTGAATTTCCCTGTGCCAGTTGGTTGCCCGTCATTTATCAACATCCCGACGAAATCCCTTTAAGTTGGCAAAAAGAAGGTCGGGAACTGAAAAAAACAATCGCGATCGATGTCCCTCGTCTCAAAATTGCTTCTACGATTTTATGCCTGTTCGGTTTGGCATGGATGGGATGGTATTTAGGGTCGCCCCACTTGTCTAAAATTGCCAATAATCGCGGTTTTAAACACTATCATGGGAAAGTATGGCGCTTGGCACAAGAAAGGTGGGAATTAGCCGTTAAACTCGATCCTAATAATGCCGTTGCCCTCTACAATCAGGCATACCATTGCGAAGATGTCGGGGATTTAAACTGCGCTCGAGAAAAATATCGGCGATCGGCTCAATTAGGAATGGCGGCAGCCCACAGCCGACTCGGACAAATGTATATTAGAGACGAGAAATATGCCGATGCGATCGCGTTACTTTGGCAAGGTTTAGAGTTAGCAGAAATCGACCCGGTGCGATATGCTTTAGAGAAGAATTTAGGGTGGGCGCGATTGAAACAAGGTCGTTATGAAGAAGCAAAAGAACACTTAGAAAAAGCGATCGCTTTGGATCGCGATCGGGCCGCGGCTCATTGTCTTTTTGCAGAGCTAAAAGAAACCTTAGAAGATCCTCAAGCAGCTTTACATTTGTGGGAAATCTGTCAAAATTTAGCACAGATCCCCGAAGATGATATGTGGTTGGGAATTGCTCGCTCTCGCTTGCAGTCTGCCAATGAAGAAAAAAGGGATCTGTATTAGACCCCTTATCTGAAAAATGAAGCGAGATCGCTGCTCGTAAATATTTCAAAAAGCACTTTGCAAAATTTGGCAAATAGAAGACAATGCGCTACAGTAAATATCTAAGATGAGATATCTGTAAGCAAGACTGCGTTATGGAAGAATCTAACGAACATCAAGAAGACTTCCTGAGAACTCTAGCTCGGAACTACCACCTCTCACAGGCAGAAACGAGAGTATTCTTGGTGCGGTTTGCCTATAATAAACGAGAAGAATCACACAAAGCGATCGCCAAAATGCTAAACCTTAGCACAACTACGATTCAGACGCATCTACGCAATATCTATCGGAAATTTGCCGAAAGCGATCGGGTGTCCGAAGAAGAGCTTAATTTGGAAAGAACTAGAGGAGGACAGGATCAATTTGGTATCCTGTTTAATTGGCTCTGGGAACGACAGTTTCCGACATGGAGAGAACACAACAACTCATCTCTCGTTTCTTCTCCCCCATC
>JBFRWJ010000018.1:0-8494 GCA_051439525.1 Spirulina sp.
GACGTAGATGAGTTAATCGAGACTTTAAGCCAAATGTACGAAGAAGTAGTGGCAGATCTGCGAGAAGACGGGCGACAAGCCGGACTTCAGGATGGGCGACAAGAGGGACTTCAGGAAGGGCGACAAGAGGGACTTCAGGAAGGAGAAAAACAAGCCACTCGCCGTTTAATTACCAACCTTTTCCGCGTTCGTTTCGGAGAAGCAGACGAACAACTCACAGCAATCATCCCCGCGATCGCCGCCCTTCCTTCTGAAGAATTTACCCCTCTCCTCTTACAACTCTCTCGTGAAGAGTTATTAACGCGATTCAGTCGATCGGAAGACAACGAGCAATAATCTTTCTACTCCCACGATCGCCCCTCAAAATCTCGCCTAAATCGCTCCAACCGAGATTCTAATTCAACGGTCAGTGCTTCAAGGCGATCGCGATCGCTCGAACAAGGACGAGCAATCTCAGCAATGTGCTGCAACCGCATCCGACACCAGTGCCAGCGATCGCGCCCCAACCCGTTCTTCTCTTGCCTGAAATAATTCCCCCAATGTTGAATCCCACTCAAGGAAGAGCGCACCCCTCGAGCAAAACGAGGATAGAGGACGGGAGGAATAAAATGAGGTCGGTACGCCAATCCCAAGGACGAACACCAATCGTCCCACTTAAATGCCAAAATCCTCGGACTCGTCACGATGGGAATCCAAGGAATGCCCAAAGCATCGGCAACAATCGCCCCGTGCATCGCTTCAGCCAGAATGACCTCAGTTTTGGCGATCGCCGCTAAAACTGCCTCCACCGACCAGCACGGGTCGATATACTCAAACCCAATATCCTGACAAATCTCCTGCCATAAATCCCCCGCAAACTTGGCATGGTGAATGTGAGGCATAAAGGCAAAACGACTGACTTTCTCTCCCGTAGGTTGAAACAAGCGTTTCACGAGAACGGCTCCATCCATAACGACCAATTCTTCAGAAAGACCCAGTTGCCGAGCGGACAAAAACCCCCGCAGGCAATAAATGTGCCAATGGGGAGGAATCGCCGTTAACTTCTTCTCATACCCCGCACCCGCACTAAAAATAACCACGGTTTTCGCCTCGGGAAGGCGTTGGGGGAGCAAGTTATTTAAAAGAGTTCCAATGCCGACAAATGCCGTCGTTTCGTCCTCATCAAAAATTCCCGGTAGCAGTTGCGGCCACAACCACTGATTGAGGCGATCGCCAAAGTTCTCCAATCCGTCGGGCCGTTGATAGTGAAAAATTTTCACGATTCTCGACCCAAAAGCGATCGCACTTTACCCATTCCTCGCTCCAGATTACAGAGGACAACATTTCGCGCCAAATGCAAAGATTGCTGCCAACGGGGACATTCGCACCAGCGATAAAACTCCGGTACGGCAACCTCTAACAAAAACTCACGCCATTTTTCCACCGTCCTCTCGGGTAAAAATTCTCGCCCTCGTTCTCGCCCATTGTCCACCAGAGACCGACGCACATCGCGATCGCGTTTTAATCTTTCCAATACAGCAATTAGCTCTGTAAAAGAACTCACCTCCAAATAATTTACCCCCGGTTTTCCTTCAGCGCGATAGCCCCATTCGCACCCCAATATTGCGGGAACTCCAGCCAACCAAGCATTATAAAGTTTAGTGGCCGGTTTGTCCCGATAGCCCGGAGAAGGCGAAAACTTGCGAACGGCAACCATTGCATCCACACAACTGTAATCATTCCAGCGATTGTCGAGACAACTAAAATCGTGCCAAGAATTGCGATTGATAATCGATCGCCAGCACAACCCCATCGACTCCAATTGCTTCTGCCAAGAACCCTCTTGCAGTTCCGGTGCTAAATTAGCCACATGACCGAAAAACGCGATATTTTCAAAGCGATCGCCCCGTTCGATGGCACGGGGAATCAATCCCGGTTGCGTCCAGTGAGGAATATAATAGCGATCCCGGTCGGCGATCGCTTCTACCGGATTTTGTACGATATGAAGTTGAGCGTAGGGATAGCGCCTTCCCTCTGCCTTAATACAAATCAAGAGTAACTTTCTTCCCGGTTGGAGAAAATTCCCATGCGATCGCAGGGCGTTATGATGAACGATAACAATGCCTTCTGTCGGTATGCGATCCACAAGATGACAGGGAAAATCTACCGCTTTCAGTCGCAGATACGTTTGCAACGTCCAAGCGTAAATCCCCAGCCCAAATCCCCGCCAATTTTCCTCTATATTATGGGGTAAATCGGACGACAAATAAGATGGAGGCAGATAAAAGTTAATATCCGGTAATTTCACGCTCGAACTCGGGAACAATACTGCAATATCAGTTTAATTTTTAATCCGCTCGTACCAGTCATAAAAAGGCGAGATTGTACTATACCACAGTAGACTTAACTGACAAGCGGCGACGATATCGGTTTTCAAAACGGAACGATACTGTAAATAATGAACGAGCAGTTTGCGGCAATCGTTCAAAAAATGAGCGGGGATAGCTAAAGGTTTTTGCCACATTGCGTATTTGAGCATTCGCGTAGAATAGCGACTCAATCCAATCCCTCTCAATAATTCGACAAGATAATCTTTTTGCAAGCGAGATTTGGGAATAACATGGTAAATTTTCATATCTGGATTGTGCCAGATTTCCCACTCCCGTTTTCTCAAGTAAGAGAGTGCCTCAATTTCTTCTCCTTTAGATTCGAGGGATTTTCCCACTACTCCCTTGAGAATTGGAGTGTTGGGAACGCATTCCAACCAAGCCTGCTTGCGGATCGCCAAACCCGCTCCTGCTGGAAATAACCAAGATTTCATGAGATCGTAACGAAACGGAATCGAACCGCGATCGATGACAGCCAAACAGCAAGCAATTTGGTTAAAATTTTTAGGGGGTTCGATTTCATATTCTGCTTGAATGTGACTGCCATAAGCTCCCGCTCGAGGATGTTGGCGACCGAAATGGTAAACGGAAGCAACCCAATTGGGGGTCGGTAAATTATCATCATCCAAAAAAGCAACGAGGAAACCCCGTGCCATTTGGATCGCACGCCGTCGAGCAAAGGCAACCCCCTGTTTGGGTTCAAAGGCATACTTTAGGGAACAAATTCGCGTCCAGTTTGTTTGATAGTCTTGAATCGTTTGTGCTGTATTGTCATTACTATTGTTATCGATAATTACGATTTCCCAGTTTAAGGACTCTGTGAGAATCTGATTTTTTAAGTTCTCTAATACTTTTGGAAGCCGTTTTGCTCCGTTGTAGGTACAAATTGCAACTGTTAGATCGATCATGATTTAGAGAACTTAAGTTATGATTTTTTCGCTTTTGCCTCAGCATTCATTTCGCAAGCTAAAATCTCAATGACTTCTTAGGGACTATGGGTCATGGATTTTATCGTAGCAAACAAGTTCGCGCTATGGTTAATTAATAGTAAATTGTTCGCTGATTTTCACCATTCTCTTTTTTGTCTCTTTTCTTCTCGATTTTCTTAATGACTCGTGCGGGCACTCCGGCGACGACAGTGTGGGGGGGTACATCTTTCGTCACCACTGCTCCTGCCCCAACGACTGCCCCTTGCCCAATGCGCACGCCATCGGTGACAATTGCCCCCGCCCCCAACCAAACATCATCTTCGATCGCGATCCCTTCTGCCGTAATCCCTTGTTCGACAAAAGAACGGGTCGGATCGTCAAAAACGTGGTTGACGGCTAGGATTTGAGTGAAGGGTGAGGTATAAACGCGATCGCCGATTTTAACGCCCCCTTGCCCCCGAATCACGGTATATTCGCCGATCAAACTATCGCAGCCAATCTCGATCCCGGAATGGGGGAGGTCG
Organism: Spirulina sp.; assembly: GCA_051439525.1. Lineage (GTDB taxonomy): Bacteria > Cyanobacteriota > Cyanobacteriia > Cyanobacteriales > Spirulinaceae > CCY15215. The sequence continues at coordinate 3,820 of JBFRWJ010000018.1, forward strand.
CGAAAGTTGTAGACATGAAGTACTGCACCGTGCATAATGAGTGTATTGCTGCCGATCTCAATTCCTTGGGGACAGGCGTGTAGGTAGGTGCCGCGATCGAGGTAAGCGCCGTGTCCGAGTTTGATATTATTGCTCATTTGCAGGCGCACGCCATTTTCGATGGCTGCAATGCCATCCATTTGAAGGATCGGGCGATAGAGAAGACTGCGCAACCCAATACCGATAATTGTGGGAATCCAGCCCACGAGAATAAACAGGATTTGTTCTAAAATATATCTTCCTAACCCGGTCGCTTGGCGGCTTAGGTAAAGCTGGAGATTTTTAAGCATCAGAGGGGTGTAAACACGCTATAGCGAGAGATTTTCTGAGGATCACTCATCCTAATACGGCCTCCGTCCGATAATATTTCCGGGCGGATTGTAATTGCAAACCCAAACCTCGCGATCGCGATTTCGGGCCATGCCGCAGCCCACTTCTCGGGTGCTTTCCCAAATCACTTGAGTATAGTGACCACACACTTTACCGGGATTGCAACTATTGTTAGTATAGTTATAATCTCTTACTTCATTTCCCCACATATCTACCACTCGCGCCGGACTCATGCGCTGTCCCGAGGCAGAGGCTAAGTTTTCCCCGTAAGGCGAATTTTGACGGTGTGCGAACCGATTTTCTCGTAATAGTCGATTTGCCCATTCTCGGGCGTAATTTGCCAAGCTTGGCGACCATTGTAAAGGAGGAACGCCCACTTTTTGCCGCCATTCATTATGGGCATTTAACATTTGCTCGATTCCCGCTTGACTGGCAAGATCGTAAACATTGGTGGCAATTCCGCGCCGTTGTGCTTCTTCTAGGGTTAAAATGCGATCGCGGCTCACTCCCGTTTCTGTCGTATTATCTTCAACATAAGAAACATTATATTGTTCTCCTGTAACGCTATTCCACTGCCACCGCGTTAAAATGGCTTCATACCATCGTCCTTGTCTGCGAACGTAAACGGGACTGCCATCGAGAGGAATGCTTGGACTTTGCACGATAAGATTAGGGTCTGGATTGTTTTCGGGTAAATTATTCTCGGGTTGACTATAAGATATCGTTTGCGTTGGCGATCGCGTTTCTCGCGCTGGCGTTAACGGGGGCAGAATTCCCCCTAAAGATTGCAATTGCAGATCCCGAGAAGTTGCCGAAATCCGAAATATGCTGGTCAGGGTTAAAATTGATAAAGGAATTAAGATTTTTTTGAGTGCCATGACCAAGATTATAAAATCATTAATGCCCGTTCTCTCAGACTAGGGCAATCTTAGCTTACTTTTTCAGTCGCGACAAGCCGATTGCTATTCTTTCTGAAAAAAATAAATCTATTTTTAATGATTCCTGTTTTTGTAAGTCTTTATGCCTATCCAACTCCATCGCGAACAGTTAAACCGCCTTTTCCGTCATGCCGAACAAACCTATCCCGAAGAATGTTGTGGGATTATCTTAGGAAAAATCGCAGGCGATCGCAAAGTCATTCTCGATCTGATTCCCACCCCCAATATTTGGAATGAAGAATTGGCACAAAGTTTACCCAAAATTGCCGGACTGTCCGATCGCGAGGGGGAAAAAGGGAAAAATTTTTTGATCCCCCCTGAAGCGCTTTTAAAAGCTCAGAAAGAAGCCAGGGATCGCAAGGCGATCGTCTTGGGATTTTACCATTCGCACCCCGACGCGGCGGCAATTCCCTCTGAATTCGATCGCGCCATTGCTTGGTCGGATTATTCTTATTTAATTATTGCCGTGAACCGAGGAAAAGCAAGCAATGTGCAAAGCTGGATGCTGGACGAAAATCGACAATTTCAAGGGGAAGCGATCGATTAATATCCCTCGAGGATACACAACTGCGATCGCTCACTCCAGTTCCCCATTATTGTTAAGCGATCGTTGTCGAGTAAAAGTATTAAAATTGTTAACAATAAACTTGGCAATTGCTGAAAAATAGAGCTAAAGTGAAGACAGAATAACTGCTTTGAGGTTAAGGTCATGCCTTCTTGCAGTCCTCGCCACAACTTTTATGGGGTTCTGTCCCTCGTTAGTCTGCTATCTTGGGCAACTCTGCTCGGATCTGCAACGAATGTCGCTCGGGCTGATTCTATTATTTCTGCAACCGATGGCACGGGAACGCAAGTCACAGTAAATGGGACGAGTTATGAGATTGGTGGAGGAACGCGATCGCCAGATGGAGCGAATTTATTTAACAGTTATGAACGCTTTGGTTTAAATCCCACAGAGATTGCTAATTTTCTTTCTCAAACTAATATACAAAATATTCTGGCCCGCGTCAAGGGGGGCGATCCCTCAATTATTAACGGTTTAATTCAAGTCACGGGGGGAAATTCTCATCTTTATTTAATGAATCCTGCGGGCATTATTTTCGGGTCTGGTGCAAGGTTAAATGTGCTTGGAGATTTTGTCGCGACGACGGCAACAGGTATTGGTTTTGATAATGGCAATTGGTTTCATGCTTTCGGAGACAATCATTATCAATATTTAATGGGAACGCCTTCTCAATTTGCCTTTGAGGTTTCACAACCCGCACCTATTATTAATACCGGAAATTTAGCCGTTAACGAGGGAAACAATCTCAGTTTATTAGCAGGAAGCGTCCTCAATTTAGGAACGATCGCAGCCGAAGGAGGTAAGGTTATCATTGCGGCAATTCCCGGGACAAATTGGGTTAAAATTTCTCAGCAAGGAAGTCTTTTAAGTTTAGAAGTTCCCCAAGATGCGATCGCCACGGGATTCAATCCTCTCGATCTCCCCAAATTATTAACCGCACCGGAAGTCAGAGAAGCGATCGGCAATTATACCACTCCTAACATCCCCAAAAATGGGACTGTTGTTATTGCTGGAGACATCACGGGACGAGATGTTCATTTAGCAGCAATTCACCCCATTCAAATTGTACCCAGTACGATTCCTTTAATTCGAGGAGAAGGGTTAGAGAGTGCGTCTAGCGTCACGTTATTTTCGCCAACCCCAGAAGATGCCTTTGCTTCCGTCTTTATTGACGAGACGGTATCGGATTATCAAACTTTATTGTATGGGGGAAAACCGGGGACGAGAAGCGTGGTGGTGCCACGAGAAAAAAATGGTATTTCTGCGATCGCCGAAGAATTATCCGCGATCGCTGAGGAAGGATTCAAGGTTGATGAAATTCATATCGTTTCTGAAGGGAATGCCGGAGAATTTTGGTTGGGAGATGCCTTTGTGAGTGCGGCAAATTTCGAGGAGTATCGAGACGCATTTGGACGTTGGCGATCGGCATTGAGTCCTCATGCAGATATTCTCCTGTATAGTTGTTTTACTGCTTTAGGAGAAGTTGGGGATGCGCTGTTAAATCAGATTGCCACAGAAACGGGAGCAGATGTAGCCGCATCAACCAATTTAACGGGAAGTGCCTTACGGGGAGGAGATTGGATTTTAGAACAACAAATCGGTGCGATCGAGGCAAATATTGCGTTTACTAACTCGGCATTAAATGTTTATACCGATACTTTAGCTGTTTTAACAGTAACTAGCAGTGCTGATAGTGGAGGGGGAACATTACGAAATTTCATCTCTGGTGCTACGAGTGGAGATGAAATCCGTTTTAGTACGGATATGACAATTTTTCTGGACTCGCAACTTGAGATTGACAATACAACATTAAATATTGATGGAACCAGCAATTATATTATCTTAGATGGACAGAATAATACGCGAATATTCGATATTACGGATTCTACAGTGACTCTCGATAACTTAACGATTCGTAACGGTAGTACCTCGTCATCGGGTGGGGGGATTTTGAGTCATAATAGCAATTTGAAAATTAGTAATAGTACGATTTCTGGGAATTATGCCAATTTGTTTGGGGGAGGGCTTTATATTGATAAAGGAACAGTAAATATAAGCAATAGTACGATTTCTGGGAATTATGCCAATTATTTTGGGGGAGGAATTGATATTGATGGAGCTACAGGACAAATCACCAATAGTATGATTGGGTGGAACTCTGCAAATTTTGGCGGTGGAATTGATATTTATAATAGTACAGTAGACATAACCGACAGTACGATTTTTTATAACGATGCAGATAGAGGAGGAGGAATTTATATTTATAATAGTACGGTAGACATCAGTAATAGTGTGATTGATTATAATGATGCTTGGGTCGATGGAGGAGGAATTTATCTTGATGGGGGGATAGTAGACATAACTAATAGCAATATTTCTGATAATTATGCTTGGTTTGATGGAGGAGGCATTTATCTTGAGAATGGAACAGTAGATATAACCGACAGTACGATTTTTGATAATGATGCGGATAGAGGAGGAGGCATTTATCTTGACGAAGGGACGGGAAAAATCACCAATAGTGATATTTTTTCTAATTTTGCTTGGTACGATGGGGGAGGCATTTATGTTGATGATGGAACGATAGACATAACCAATAGTGATATTTTTTCTAATGATGCGTGGTACGATGGGGGAGGCATTTATCTTGACGAAGGTACGGGAAAAATTACCAATAGTGATATTTTTTCTAATGATGCGTGGCACGATGGGGGAGGCATTTATGTTAATGATGGGACGATAGATATAACCAATAGTGATATTTTTTCTAATGATGCGTGGTACGATGGGGGAGGCATTTATC
>JBFRWJ010000019.1:0-8428 GCA_051439525.1 Spirulina sp.
GCCCAAGGATACTTCGCTTTTCAAGGATGGGGGACTTCCGGTCGGGTTCCCCCCTCTTTTTCCCCCTTCCCAAGGGGCGAAATCTCGTGACACTGCGTAAGTCCTGAAACTTTTGAATCGATCTGGAAATTTCCCAAGTGCAAATTGGCATTACAACCAGTTGCCGACCATGACAAACGACGACCAGAAGAACGGATCGCTGAAACTTTCATCGGCGAGAAGCGATCGCTGTGCCTGGCGCAGGGCTTCGGCTTTGGTGGTATCGGGTTGGCGCAGGGCTTCATAAAACTGCACCATGAGTTGGGCAGCGACACGGTCTTTAACTGGCCAGAGGGAAGCCACTGTCGATCGCGCCCCGGATTTCACCGCAAACCCTGCCAGACCCAAGACGGCGCGATCGTCTCCGGCGGCGGTATCGCAAGCACTAAGAATTAACAGGTCTACCCTAGTCGATCCCTTAGTTTCGCGACGTTTCAAGAGTTCCGACAATTCTCGCACGTTCAGCCGTCCATCCCAAGCCAGTAAGAAGGTGTTCTCTTGGTTCGAGCTAAACTGTCCGTGGGTGGCGAGATGAACGACATTGACCGAAGTGCCTTGCAATTGCTTGGCCAAGTTCTGGCGGGTAAAGGTCTGATTCAGCATTTCGATCGAGGGGACGACCCGAGAAATTTCCTGCACTTCCTCCTCAACTTTGGGTAAGGCTTTGAACCCCCCACGAGCTTCACTAATTCCGCCAACCACCGCTTGGATTTTTTCTTGTTTTAAGGCTTGGGCTGCCATTAATTTCAAGCCGGGGGAGAGGGCGACGGCATACTTTTCGATCAGATATTGGTGTCCGTCATGAAGGGCAGAAATGGGAAGGCGTTGCAACAGACCGTCGAGGACAAACACTAAGGTTTGCCGTCCTTGCAATGCTCCCGCTTCTTCTGCCGGACGAATCAACCAATCGTAGAGCCTCTGGGAGAGGCGCAGTTGCTCGGCATTGTCAGAAACCGGGTGGACGGCTGACAAGAAGTCTCGAACCGTGTTTTCCACTTGGGTTTGGGAAACGGGGATGGTTTTGTAACTCAGGGGTTGTCCGGCAGCAGAAACGACAAGTGCCAAGCGATCGGGCAGCATAATCGAGTATAGGACTGCCGCTTTGGGGTCGATCTCGTCAATTTGCCGGGGTTGGGAGTTGAGGCAAGCATCCCGAAAGAAGTCATCCAGTTCCGCCAATTGCAGGCTCTCGATGAGTTCCCGAACTTTCTTCAAAGCAGTTTGGTCGGGATTGTTATCCAAGAGGAGTCCCACCAACTGTCGATAAACGGGTTCGACACTTTCCCGGAAAGAGAACTGCACGTCTTGATTGATGCCGACCAAATCCTCCCGCAAGGCTTGCAGGGCGTTGATGGCTTCACTGTAGGCGGCGATCGCTTCGGTTTTGCGATCGGTTTGTTTGAGAAGGCGACCCAAACTCCAAGCGGACTGAGAGACGATAGAGTTGGTTTGCAGGGTTTGACCGATATCGAGGGATTGTCGCAGCAGTTTAATGCCGTCTTCCACCTGTCCGGTGCGGGCGTAAAGTTGTCCCAACTGGTTTAAGCCATAAGCTTCGGCAGTTGGATCTTGGAGGCTGCGAGCGGAGCGCACGGCATCGGCGAGGAGTCGGGCCAGGGTTTGAGGCGGCAGGATGTCCCGGTTCTCAATCTTGTCGTGGGTACTGGCGTGGTTAATAGAATCATAAATACTGCAACGACTGGGAGGCAACTGGGCGATCTCCTGTTGGATGTGGGCAGCCAGAGCGGTCGCGGAAGAAATTTTTCCAAATTCTGCATAGAGCCGCAGTCGGTTGAGTTGCGCCTCGAGGCGAGCTTCTGGATGAGTTGCCACCCCCTCGGCTTGCTCGAAATAGTAGAGCGCGTCGGGGATATTGTGGCGATCGCTGGCGGTATTTCCCAAGCTCAACAGAATGGGACTCAATTCGTTCTTGGCATTTAAGGTTTCCGCCAAGTACAGCCCCTGTCGCAATACTTGGTTGCTGGTCTCTCCATCTCCACTGACCCGAAATGCCTCACCCAAACTGTGGAGCAAGCTCACTTTCAGTAAAGAATCTTCTCCGTCCTCGATTTGCCCCTCGATTTGCGAGAGGAGTTGGCGCGATCGCTGATAATAGCCTAAGACGTGCCAAGCCCGAGCTTGGTTGAGCTGACTGCCCAATACCCCTTGGAGATCTCCGGCTTGTTGGTAATAGGTTTCTGCCTGCTTCCACGCATCCAAGGCGGTTTGGGTTTGCCCGGCGTGGAGGAATAAGCCGGCTTGGGTGTTGAAGGCTTGGGCCCAAAGAATGGCCGCCGTTGCGGGATCTTCTTGCAACAGTGCCAAGCTGCGGTCAATGGCCTGCTGCGCCAAGTCCCACTGGTTGAGTTTTTGATAGGCCGAGGAGAGATAGTTCAAACTGAGGACTTGATTGGCGCGATCGCCCCCACGGGCATAGCGATCGGCCATCGTTTGCCAGACCTCAGCCGCCTCGGCAAAGCGCCCGGCATCGTAAAGTTGGCGACCGCGATCGAGACTCGGAGAAGTCTCAGCAACGGCGGGAAGGGAAAGGGATGGCGTTAAAAGGGCTGGTATTGCCCCGCTTCCCAACAGAAAAGCCAGACAACAACTCATGAGTCCTAAAACGATATAGTGCCATTTTCTGGAGCGAAATCTTCGATTTTTTAACATGAGATTATCCTTAAGAATTAGAATGAAATTTAAACCGTACAGTCTTTTGTTTCCAATATCTCAGGTGGGGGATGAGCCAGCGCATAAATCTCTAACCGTTCTCTCAGCCCTATCAAAAATCACTTCTTCTTTTTGAATTTTGAATTTATATTCAATTGGAGTGACTGAATAGTGGCTGTTCTATCTTATTATTCCCCATAAAAACAGACAAGGCCATAAAACTTTAAAATAATTTTCTGCTGGCGATCGCGTTCACAAGTTTTTCACAATTACGCTCTAGACTGGCATCAAACTGTTCATCAAAATATGAAAGTACGTATATATACTGTATTTTGAATTGGGTAACTCTTCTGCTTCGTTATTTCCGCTCGAGACAGACAATTCACCTAGTTCAATCAACCGAATTATTTAAGAAAGACAATCGAATGACCCAAATAATTTTGAACCTCCATTTAACACAGATTTCTAACGCGATCGCCCCAAGAGAAGTCACCCGAGTCAATCATTGTGAGATAGGGCAAACTTGAAAGCGGCTAAAATTGTCAATTTCCACCACTGCCAGTCCCATCCCCATGCGATCGCTCCCCCGTTGACTCCGGCAGAGAAGGCAGATGCTCGCCGCGATCGCCTTCCCTCGTCCACCGATAGATAACAGGAGACCATCGAGAAATTAGGGTGAGAAAGAGGTGTCTCCCGCACAGTTCGTTGTCGCCAATGCCTCGGGTTGGATATTAGCCTCAGCATAAATCTCCACGGTTCCATCCGCCCGAGCGCGCCATCCCGTGGCTTCCACAAGAGGTTGACTATCCGGTAACTGGTGACTCTTCGGCAAGCTCAGAGCATCGCGGGTGACGGGTGGCTGGTGACGGGTTGAGAGATCCCGGACATCGCTCCACGTATTCGTTCCCGATCGCGGATCGACGGGATTTTCCGGAATGCCACCGCGCCCCGTTGCGATGAAACGGCTGCTGCCTGCCGCATCGCAGCCCCGAGCCACTTGCTGGTTGGGGTCGAGTACGTTCCCCTGCAACTCTGCATTCAGCGCTGCCGGATTGACATTGGGATTGGAAATGGTCACGGTGCCACTGACCCCGAATTCCGAACTGGCACTGATGTCGCTGAACTCGGTGAGGCGATCGCGGTATTCCAGACCGAAGATGCCGAGGGTCGTGATGTTGATATTGCCGCCGTTGCCTTCAAAGGCGTTGGCAATAATATCGCTGTTTTCCCACGGGACGGCGACGATGAAGGGGGCATTGATGGTGATATTGCCCCCATTGCCCGTGCCTCCGGCTTCGGCGGAAATCAAACTGCCTCGGCGCATGAGCAAGAGTTCGGAGAGCTGCAAGGTGATATTGCCGCCTTCTCCAGACCGGGTGGAGGCAATGAGATTGCCTCGCTCCAAGCGAATTGAGTTGGCTTGCACTCGCAAATCTCCCGCATTGCCCGTACCTAAACTACTCACCGTAATGTTGCCTCCGTTGGTGACTTCGAGGCGATCCCCAACCTGAAAGCTGACATTGCCGCCGCCCCCCGATAAAGTAGTGGCCTTGATACTGCCTCCATCCACCAGAACTGAGTTGGCTTGCACTTGCACATCTCCCGCATTGCCCGTGCCTAAACTACTCGCCGTAATGTTGCCGCCGTTGGTGACTTGGAGGCGATCGGAGGCTTGCAAGCTAATATTGCCGCCGCTCCCCGATAAGGTGGTGCCCTCGATACTGCTTCCATCCACCAGAACCGAGTTGGCTTGCACTTGCACATCTCCCGCATCCCCCGTCCCTGTGGTAGCGGCAGAAATCGAACTGCCTTGGCGCAGAACCAAGTTGTCCGAGAGTCGCAAGTCGATCTTACCGCCTTTTCCATCCACCGCCAAGGTACTGAGGTTTCCTTCCTCGAGGAGAACTGAGTTGGCTTGAATGTTCAAATTTCCGGCATCCCCCGTGCCGAGATTACTGACTGTCATGTAGCTATCGCCGGTAATTTGGAGGCGATCGGTGGATACGTTGATATTGCCGCTCTTCCCATCCAGCAGTGAGTAGCCAGCGATATGGCTTTGACCATCGAGGTAAACTGAGTCGGCGTTAATTTGTACATCTCCGGCACTGCCATGCCCCTCCTGAATGACCCGAATGGATACATTGTTCATCGCTTCTAAGCGAGGGGTGTTGAATATAATACTGCCAGCGTCTCCTTCAGGGGTAACTTCTAAGTATCTCTTCGACTCGCTCGAACTAGTAATATTAATCCTAGAATTACTATTATTACTATTAATGCTGTCCGGATCGCCTCTGAGTTCAATGGCCTCTGAAGCATTGATGGTAATAGTACCCCCATTGCCATAGGCAAAGTTCACAGAAGAGATTTTTGCCTTGTCCGTTACGCGGAACAGTCGCGTATTAAACACTAAGTCAGCAGCATCACCTGTATCAAAGGTGGTAGCCGCAATAAGCGCATTTCGAGTTGTAGAGTCAGCAGTCACGTCAATTAAGTCTGCATTAATCGTTAGCTCTCCCGCATTTCCAGAGCCATAATTACTATTGGTCACGAACCCCCCATACATCGAGAACCGTCGGGTTGACAGGGTGATTGTGCCGCCATTCCCCGTTCCCGATACAAAACCAACTATCTGTGACTCTCTGTGGTACGTGTCAATCGATTCAGAGGCATTAATCACCACATCTCCACTGATACCCGCACCCAACGTTCGTGAGGTAATGGCACCACCGTTTACTAATTCTAAGCGAGCGGTGTTGATTTCGACATTGCCGCTGTTCCCGTCGCCTACTGTTTCATTGATGAGACCACTGGGATTTGACTTCTTCCTGCTGATAATCTCTCCTGTAAACGAGACCAAATCTTGAGCGTCAACCCGGATATCACCCGTAGCTAGGGACCCTCGGTTTTCAATCCAAGCTAGAGATCTGTCTGTGAAGCTGATGTTGTGCCCTGTTAAGTGGATTGAGCCGCCACCGGAAGAACCCCCTGCATACAGAAGAGACTTTTGGGATAAATCAATATCACCAAACCCCTGCACGGCATCGTAATTAAAATTCCAACCCGAAGGGTCTGAACTCAGTTGAACGGTACCGGAGGTCACACTTCCCAATTCAATGTGTCCCGAGCTGGCCGCAAGTTCTCCATTAACGAGGTTAATCTCTCCTCCGATCAGGGCTAAGGTTTCGCCTGACCCAACCCGCAAGTCTACTGAGTTGGGATTCCAACGCCGATCTCTAGTTGGTCTTTTGTTGGGATTCGAGACTTGAAGCGAATGCCCATTCCCCTGCACTTCAATGGCACCGGGGTTATTGCCAAATACGAGGCCGACGGGTGCGCTAATCGTGAGCAATGGGGGGGCAGGATCCACGGCGCTAAAGGAAGTCCCATCTGCAAATACAATGCTATCCGCCGTCGTGGCGAAAAATGAGCCTCCCAGTCGCAACTGAGCCCCGGAGCCAAAAATAATCCCAGCCGGGTTGAGCAAAAACAGATTGGCTGTCCCTTGCGCTTCGATGAGTCCATCGATATTGGAGATGTTCCCTCCCGTGACCCGACTGAAGATATTTTGAATCGCGGTACTGTTATTGAAGACGGCCGACCCCCCCGTCGGGACGGAAAACTCGCTGAAACTGTGGAAGAGATTCGTTCCTCTGGTTGTCCCCCCGGTAATCGTGAAGTTGGGGTTGCCCGTGACGTTGGTGCCTAGGGTGCCATCGTTGCTGATTTGGGCAAAGGTTGAGGTGACTGTTAAAACCGCCCCGATACAAGAAGCAAGGGGAATCCAAAGACGAAACCCGGAGAGATGATTTTTACACATGAGATTATCTCATTTCTGAATGAAAAATTCAAAACAATTGCTTCTTCATTTTGAGGTTGAGAGATGGCAAATTCGATTCGCTATAGCCAACGTCGAACTTTGAAGTCATCGTTTTGAATTGGGCTGATATTCTGCTTTAATTAATTATTCCCTCTAAAGTATAGACAATTCGCTAAAAGTTTGACCAATTTTTGTTCGCGATCGCTTTCACAAGTTTTTCACAATTCTTCTCTAGATTTGCATCAAGTTATTCATTAAAATCTGCAAGTCCGTAAATATACGGTATTTAAATTGGGCGATTCTTCTGCCTCTCGCGAAGGAAAACTTTGAACAAGATCCGCCTTGGGTTCAAACCCAAGGCTCATAGCGAAAGCAGGCTGAAGCCAGCTAAGATCGATAAATGGATTGGGGCAGATCGCGATCGCAATTATTACCTTTAACCTTCCCACAAGCCTGCGCCACTTGTTTACATTTTAAATAGACTTGCTCTAGTAGGATGGGCAGGGGTTTATCTATAGCGATCGCCAATAAGCAATTTTCTCTATTTTAAACTTTTCAAACTGTCCCTCACCAGTACGGCCAATTGTTCGGCACTATCTGCTACAGCTAAAGTTCCTGCATTGTCTGCCATTTTTGTCAACTCATCGGGAGTATTTAATAAGTGCAAAACCTCTTTTTCTAGGATTTCCGGGGTTAATCGATCTTGGCGATAAATTCGTGCTGCTTCTGCTTCCTTAAACGCCCAAGCATTGTAATATTGGTGGTCTTCTGCGGCAAAAGGATAAGGAATCAAAATCGCAGGCGTTTTTGTAACGGCTAACTCGGTTAATGTTCCCGCCCCCGCCCGACTAATGGCTAAATTTGCCCGTTGTAATAACCCAGCGATATTAGTGTAAAACGGGAGGGCAAAATAGTGAGGGTGCTGAAAACTCTCGGCATCGGGATCGCGATCGCCGGTTAAATGCACCAGATATGCCCCTGCATCCAACCATGTTTGCGCACTCTCCCTGACCAATTGATTCAAGGCGACAGCCCCCTGAGAGCCCCCCATGACGACAATTAAGGGCGCACCTTCAGGAATGGGAAAATCGAGGCTTTGAGGACTGAGAAATGTTTCTCGAACGGGGGTACTCACCCATACGGTTTTCTGCTCGGGCAGGAATTTCGCGGCCATCTCCAACCCGATCGCCACCCGGGTGCAGAGGGGAGCAAGCAGTTGGGTGACTTTCCCCGGAATGGCATTGGATTCGTGAATAATAACGGGAATGCCGCACCATCGCGCCGCTAAAATTGCCGGAGCCGCAATATAGCCCCCCGTGGTGAAAACAACATCGGTTTTTAATTGCTTGAATAGTTTTCGGACTTTAAAAATTGCACTTATCAAACGATACAGAACGAGAATAGATTTGAGTCCTCGCGATTGAAAGCCTTCGACATTGACGACGTGCAAAGGATAATCTGTCACGAGGGTTTGCTCGAGGCGACCGGGAACACCGATCCAATCAATTTGCCAATTGGATAATCGTTCTGCAACGGCTAAAGCAGGGAAGAGATGACCGCCAGTTCCGCTCGCGGCGATCGACAAACGCGGTGAAGTTTCAGACACGGGGATGAGATTTTGTTATAACGGATAAGATTGCTGTATTTCAACCTATCATCAATGGGCAGTTTTGAACGAGTGGGAAGCCAAAAACCGAAGGGAATGACAAAAATGTTAAAAATAGGCTGGCGAGTATTACTGGCGACGGGATTGAGCTTGGGATTAACTTGGGGTATGGGGGCAAGCGTTCGCGCCCAAGACCAGTATCCTCGCAATACGCCCTCGGAATTAAAAAGTTTTTTAACTCGCCTCGAAGATGCGGCCAATCGCCACAGTCCGGATGAGATAATGCAGTTCTACAG
>JBFRWJ010000020.1:0-2972 GCA_051439525.1 Spirulina sp.
AGGAATGATAAATCTAGAGAGAAGTCAAGATTGAGAGGAGGGAAAATGGCAAACCATCTAAAAATTGAAATAAAAGAAAGTAGAGAAGAACTAGAAAAAAGACTTCAGAAACAAACGCAAGCTAATTAAAAGACCGATTAAGAGTCTTGTATTGGCTGAAACAAGGAAAGGTCAAAACTCGAAAAGAAATTGCCGAATTATTGGGAAGAGATGAATCGACGATATATCGCTGGTTAAGAAAATATAAACAGGAAGGAATTGAAGGGTTAATGAGAGAGAAAAAAGCAAAAGGTCAACCCAAAAAAATACCAGATAGCAAGCAAATTTTTAAACCTCTCTTATTCTGATGTAAGGTCAAATAACGATCCTGACAGTTCTGATTCTCTTAGGGATCTGTTATCTCGCGATTGGACGTAATGCTCTCTGGCTTCCCTTTCTCCCTACAGTTTTAGCCGCTATCATGACAATAGCTACTGTAGGAGCAATTTATGAAAGACTTTTAGGCAAGACAAATGAACCACGATGGCAAATGTGGCTCATCGAACAAAGCAGGAAGATTTACTCCAAACTTTTACGATGGAGCAGATGAAACTCCTTTCTCTTAACTCCTATACTTAGACTATCAACGAGCAACTGTCAACTATCCGCCAAGCCTAAAAACGATTTAATTGCCGCGATCGCTTTTTGGATATCTGCAATTGAGATTTTCAATAACGCGAACATTCCCAAACCAATAAATAAAAACCCGAGCCAAAAATTACTTTGGTATAAATACAGCCCGACGAGAACGGTAAAATAGGGGGCAATAATGCGACTGATCTTGTCAAGATCGGCAACGCGATCGGATTTTTCGGGATTGGGGGCGGGACTGGGTACGATTTGAGTCTCGGATGAAGATGGATGGGGGGAAGGAGTGGGTTCTTCTGGCATTGCAATTTCCCTGAAACCTAAAAAATTTCCTCTATTATGCCCGTTATTTTGAACTAAGACAACCAAAAATCGGGTAAAATTGTCTTGCCCAATTCTCGTACATTTTTATTAATCGATCTGGCGATTTTAATGTGGGGTTCGTCTTCTTCAATGGGGATGATTGTCGCTTTTTCCCCGATTTTAAACCGTTCGATGACTCGATTGGCCGCTTCTAATCCCGTAACATAGGCTTTTTCTTGTGACCAAGAACCGTGACGGGTGACAATCCAATCCCCACTTAAAAATACATTATCAATGGGGCTTTGGACCGGCAGGAAATATTGATAGCTTCCGGGGGCAAAATGGGTGACTCCCTGACGCACGCGGATCGTTGTATTGTGGAGAACTTTTGCCTCTTTAAATGTGGGAATGCAAGTGCTTAAATCTTGCTGAATTTTAGCCGCAATTTCGCGATCGCTTAGGGCTAATAATGAGTTAGCATGATAAAAGTCGGCGGCGATGACGCTTCCGGGTTCGTTTTGATACTCGTCGTGAAGGGTATTGAGGTCAAAAAATGTCCATCCTACGCCGCGATCGAAGCCAAAACAGGCGTTAGAAGGATGCGGGATCTCAACTTTGCGATCGAACCACAATCGGGTCGCTAAAACGTCAATTCCTCCTAGATTAGAAAGATTGCGAAATTCGGCATATTGATTTAATATTTCGCTTCCCGCAACGATCTTTTTCATCCCCGTTACGCTAACGGCAAAAACGATCGCGTCGGCTTCTAATACTTCGGTTCCGCAAACGACTCCTTTCGCCCGACCTTCTGCATCTAAAACCAGATCGGTCACCCGTTTATTGACGAGAACTTTGCCGCCTTTTTGAGTGATTTTCTCCACCCAAGGTTGAAAAATTTTCTCGCCTACGGTTCCCCGACACCAAACCACGTCAAAATCCGGTTGATGGGCGAGAATAAAGTAATATAACATGCCTAAAGTTGCGGCGGCACTGCACTGTTCTCCCGGGGCAAATAGACCCACTAATAACATGGGTTCAAAGGCATCGGTATAGAGTCGGGAAGTTACGCCAAATTGTCGGAATAATTCTCGTGCCGTTACTTTATCGTAACGCTGCCATGCGTCGTGAGCATTATCGAAATCAATGACGGCATAGAGTAAAGGCAAAGCCGATAAGCGATCGCTTAAGGGCAGGCGTTGAAAACGAGTATAAAAAAATGTTCCCAAAGGTGCGGGCAGACGAAATTCCTTTTGGAAAAGGGGAGATTCAACTTCTAAACCTTGGGGAGAATATTGCGACGATCGCGTAAAAGGAGTGAAGGGAGAAAGCCCGAGTTCTTTCACAAGCCTAAAAATGTTTTGATAAGGATACCAAAACCCGTGCACTCCTCCTTCTACAGAACGCTCTTCTGCTGTTTTCCAACCCGAAACTAAGCCCCCCGGATGGGGACTGGCTTCGAGAAGCGTTACCTCATAATTTTGTTGAGCGAGATGGTAAGTTGCTCCCAGTCCAGCCCAACCCGCACCGACGACAATCACCCGTTTTCGTTCTGACATTCTCTGCTTTTATTTTTGACTAATCGCTTCGCCGAGAAAGGATTTACAAGGCGGCACATTTTACCATGCTGTTAGTGTATCATGGTCAAGTCCAAAAAGTCAAGTCATTTCAAAATTAGAAATTATCAATTTACTAACTTTTTTCAGCACGTTGTTTTAGAGCTATATTCATATCTTGAAATCCATGTTTTGTCAAAGTCTCTAACGACTTCCAAAATAGCGAAACTAAGATTCCTCGAAAGGTTTCGCGTTGGATAAAGCGAACTTTTCCGTATTTCTACGCTCTCCTTCAACCTTGTGAATTATTCTAGATTAGCGGTATAGATGGAGAAGTTTCACCTCTAACAGTTAATTCAAACAACGTTAAATGTTGACGTATCTTTGTTTTTTAATTGTTGTAACATTTTTCGCAAACTTTCTCGCCAGTGAGGAGGAAAGCGTTCGAGAATAGAAGAGATTTTTCGGCAGGAAAGAACGGAATAAGCG
>JBFRWJ010000021.1:0-6461 GCA_051439525.1 Spirulina sp.
GATTTAGTCTTGGATAACGAAAACTATCAAATTCTCCGCTTCGATCTCTCGGCAGATGGGAAAATGCTGGTAGTTCAGCGCGTCAACCGGGAAGATCCTCAAGATGCCGGACTCTGGGTGATGCGCGATAATAATCCTCCCATTCCCTTAAATAATCCCCCGGGGGGCGTTTTTCGCATCGCCCCGGACAATCAAACCATTGTCAGCGCCCAAGGGGAAGGCATCGCCCTGCTGTCTCCCGAACCCGATGCCGAACCCCTCGGCTTTTTCGCCCAATTTGGCATGGTCTTGGCCTTTACCCCCGATGGCATCTCGGCGGCCATGGTGGATTTTAATCGCAATAATACCGATTTGTTGTATACGCGATCGCTCTACTTAGTCAATAATCAAGGTCGCCAAGAAAAGATTTTTGATACGAAAGGTTCGATTCTCGACTGTCAATTTGCCGCTTCGGGCGATCGCCTCTACTGCGTGCTGACCAACTTAATTGAAGAAGTCGAATACATCGAACAACCCTATATTGCCGCCATCGATCTCGACAGCAAAAAGGTCGTCCCCCTCACCACATTACCGCAATACCAAGATACGCATCTGAGCCTGTCCCCCGATGCTTTAGGCTTGATTTTCGATCAAACCATCGTCGATCCACAATTGAGCGACGAACACGTTCTCAGGGCCAGTTCCGGAGAAGCGATCGCGACGGGAAAACTGTGGTTGCTCATTCCCCCGGCTTCTCTCGATGAGATCGATGCCCCGCCCCACTTGGAAGAACTCCCCTTTATTGGTTTTAATCCCCAATGGCTGCCTTAGATGTGGGGGTTAGGGGTTAGGGGTTAGAGAATTTGATGAGAACGAGTACAATGAAAATAGCTATCTATTGTCGGTTATTGGCGATCGGAGGATACGACGACCGCCCAACTCTGGGAATACTAAGGTCAGGATTGCCAAGCAATAACCAATAACCAATAACCAATAACCAATAACCAATAACCAACACTAAATTTAACCCCACCATTAGCTTACGGGTTATGCGACTTTCTACAATCGTTCCGGAATCGCTAAAGTAAAACTAGCAAGTAAAAAATAGTCACCATTTTTTGACTTAAATCCCAAAAGTCCTATGTTTGAACATTTTGCAGATACCGCTATTAAAGCTGTTATGCTAGCGCAAGAAGAGGCTCGCCGCACGGGTCACAATCTCGTCGGAACCGAACAACTCCTCTTAGGTTTAATTGGCGAAGGGACTGCCCTTGCTGCCCGAGTCCTTCGGGATCTGGGGGTAACCCTCAAAGACGCGAGAAATGCGGTGGAGCGCTACATCGGTCGCGGTCCGGGTTACGTTCCCCCGAATTTACCCTTTACCCCAAAAGCGAAAAAAGTTTTCGAGCAAGCCTTTGACGAGGCTCGACAGTTGGGACATACTTACATCGGCACCGAACATCTTTTACTGGCCTTGGCGAAGGAACGAGACAGCGTGGCCATTAAAGTTTTGCAACAATTGGGCATCGATCGCGAACAACTGCGCACGGAAATCGTCCGCCGCATGGGAGAAACCGCCGCTTCGGGGGTGGGGATGAATCCAGAAGGGGGCGTTTTTGGGGGCGCGCGGGAGATTTCCCCCCAATTGGCAGATTTCAGTACCAATTTGACGGCACTGGCTCGGGAGGGCAAACTCGATCCCATGGTGGGACGCAGCACCGAGTTGGAACGGGTGCTGCAAATTCTCGGCCGCCGCACGAAAAATAACCCGGTTTTGGTGGGAGAACCGGGGGTGGGGAAAACCGCGATCGCGGAAGGTCTGGCCCAGCGCATCATCCGCAATGACGTACCGGAATTGGTGAAAGGCAAAGAGGTGATTGCCCTCGATATGGCGGCGTTGATGGCGGGAACTCGCTTCCGAGGCGAATTTGAGGAGCGCTTGAAGACCGTCGTGGAAGAAGTGAAGAAGGCGAACAATATTATTTTAGTGATTGATGAAATTCACAATCTCGTCGGCACCGGTGCCATTGGCGGGGGAGTCGATGCCGCCAGCATGCTCAAACCGGCTTTGGCGCGAGGAGAATTGCAATGTTTGGGGACAACGACGTTAGATGAATATCGCAAGCATATCGAACGGGATACGGCGTTAGAGCGGCGCTTTCAACAAGTGTTGGTGGGAGAACCTTCTGTTGTGGAAACCGTGGAGATTTTGCGGGGGCTGCGATCGAGTTACGAACAGCATCACCGGGTTACCATTACCGATAAGGCGATCGCGGCGGCGGCGAATTTGGCCGATCGCTACATTAACGATCGCTTTCTCCCGGACAAGGCGATCGACCTGATCGACGAGGCGGGATCTCGGGTGCGGGTGCGCCACTCGCGGCAGCAAAAGTTTGACCCGGAAGGGGCAGAAGTTCCGACTGTGGTGGATGAGGAAGAAATCGCCCAAATTGTCTCGGCGTGGACGGGGGTTCCGGTGATTAAACTGGCGGAAACGGAGTCGGAAATGCTCCTGCATCTCGAGAGCAAACTCCACGAGCGAGTGGTGGGTCAAGATGAAGCCGTATCTGCTGTTGCCCGTGCCGTGCGGCGATCGCGCACGGGAATGAGCGGACGCGATCGCCCCATTGCCAGTTTTATTTTCTCGGGCCCGACGGGAGTGGGTAAAACGGAATTATCTAAGGCGCTGGCAACGTTTCTCTTTGGTTCGGAGGATCATTTAATTCGGGTAGATATGTCGGAGTATATGGAATCTCATACAAGTTCCAAGCTCATCGGTGCGGCACCGGGTTTCATCGGTTACGAAGAGGGGGGACAACTCACGGAAGCAGTACGACGCAAACCTTATTCAATCGTGTTATTTGATGAAATTGAAAAGGCGCACCCGGATATTTTTAATTTACTCTTGCAAATGTTGGATGACGGGCATATAACCGACGCGCGCGGGCGCAAGGTGGATTTTAAAAATACGCTGATTATTATGACCTCCAATCTCGGTTCTAAGGCGATCGAGAAGGGGGGAAGCGGTCTGGGTTTCGAGTTGGCTGAGGATGGGGGAGAAGCGCAATACCAACGGATTCGCGCTAAAGTTACGGAGGATTTAAAACAGTATTTTCGTCCCGAATTTCTCAATCGCATTGATGAGATTATTGTTTTCCGTCAGTTAACCAAGCCAGAAGTGAAACAAATTGCCGATATTTTGTTGCAGGAGGTTCGCGATCGCTTGCAAGACCAGCAAAATATTGCCTTAGAAGTCACGGATGCCTTTCTGGATCTGGTGGTGGGTGCCGGGTACAATCCCAGTTATGGGGCGCGTCCCTTGCGTCGGGCGATTATGCGCTTCCTCGAAGATAGTTTGGCCGAGGCGATTTTGGCCAAGCGCATCCAGGCAGGCGATCGGGTAGTTGCTGACGTAGATGATGATGGTCAGGTGAAGGTTAACCCGAGTCCTTCTTTACAGGCATTGCAACCCGTTTAAGGGAAGATTGGTATTGCGATCGCAGTTGGCTAATTTTCCCGGCAAAATTCTCCTATGTAGCCTCGGAAAGTTCTAGTAGGTTATCAATCTGCGATCGCCAATCATCTACCAGATTCTATTCACTCCATAGCGATCGAAGATTGAATCAACACTAATCAGAACCATATTTTCTACTATCGCTTGAGCGATTAATAGACGGTCAAACGGATCGCGATGGTATTGGGTCAATGTGGTAATTAGATTGAGATGGGAAAGTTCAATGGAGAGGAGTTCAAAATCGTTAAGGGCTAATTGTTTGGGAATAAACTTATCATAGGATTCTGAGAGAGTTAACTTTTTTAAATTGGTTTTAATTGCGATTTCCCAAAGACTGGCAATACTGACGTAGATATCCACATCTGATTCAATCAATGTCTCAGCATTTTTGCTTAATTTAGGATCGTCATTAATAAACCAAAGAAAGGTATGAGTATCGATTAGATAGTTCATTACTTAATAGTCTTGAAACTCTTCTAATGGTTGGTCAAAGTCGGGGGCAATTTCGATCGATCCTTTTGCACTGCCTTTTGAACGGCGTTTTTTTTGTGACGTTAAGCGCAGAATCTTAAAAATCGGCTTATTGTCTTTTACAATTGTCACTTCGTTTTCTTGTAATGCCAATTGGAACAGTACATCAGGATGAGTTTGGGCTTGTTCGATATCGATGACTTTCATAGCGATCGGCTAAATTGATTAATTGATTATTTTAGCAACTGGTTTAGAGTAGCGATGGCGCTTCTCATCGCCTGGCATCGCGGGATCGGAGGGGATGGCTTCTAGAAACGGTGCATTGGCAAACCGACCGAGATCGACAGACTCTAAGAATTCCTGCCAGTTGAGGGCAATCTCGCGATCGTCGGGATGGTTGCGGCGATCGCGAGCAAAATAAGCTAAGGCTTCTTGCCAAATGCCCGCTCGAGCGTAATCAAAGGGATTTTCGCTGTTAGCGACTTGACGAGCGAGGGGACTATCCCCATCAAGACGTTCGATCCAAGCCTCAACATAAGGATATCCGGTCGCATCGTCCCCGCAAATAAGGACAACTAACCAATAGTAGCGCTTTCCCTCTTCAAGAGTATACTCGTCCTCTTTGGGCAAACTAACGCTCATAATACCCGCAGTTTCTGGGGCAATAAATTCAGTGCGGTAAATTCGATTATGATTTTCATCAACCAGAAAAAATTCAATTTTTTCTGCCCAGTTTTTCGGAATATACCAGAAAAATTCGGGATGAGATCGCACGGTCAGAGGCATTATCTTGCGATTTCTAATTCTATGGGGAGTCAATGGAGTTAAAAGCGTTTGAGGGCTTATCCTTTTAGTCGGGGGAGTTAAAAATTTATCGGCAGAAGAGATGATACAAATTCCATTACTGCTCGCGATCCCGGGGTCATTATAATCGGTCACATTCATAGTTTGAAACGCTGCACTCGGGACTCTTCCTCTTACCCGTTTCCTCATATTTCGACGAACTGTCATGTTCTTAGCAAATCCATTTGCATCCGATAAGTTTGCATCGGTTAGATTGGCATTTCGTAAGTTAGCATTCGTTAAATTTGCACCGCTTAAATCTGCATTGTGTAAATTGGCATCTATTAAATTTGCACCGCTTAAATCTGCTCCCTTCAAAATCGCATTTTGCAAATTAGTATCCGTTAAATCTGTTCCTCTCAAATCAGCTCCTCTCAAATCAGCTCCTCTCAAATCAGCATCTTGCAAACTAGCATGATTGAGGTCGGCATTTCTTAAATCGCATCCCCGACAGTCTTTCGTTGCCAACAACTGCCGAACAAACTGAGATTCTTCTGCTTGAACCGAAACAGTTAAGATGATAACACATATAAAACTCACGATCGCGTAAGCGTAACCTCGACGATTGGCTTCCATCAAGTTTTGAACGCGGAAATGACTGTTAAATTTGCAGGATTAACAGAGATAAGAAGCGCTCCCTCCCCTTACAATAATACTTAATTTTACCGTACCCGATCGCCCCTCGTTAACAAAACAAAACTTTTCTCCATTTTTCTCCGGCAATCGATCGCTATCTGAGAGAAGGAGAAAAGCAGTTCGAGGAGTTGCAACAATCTTTGTGTCATAGAGATTCCGCGTTTTATCAAAAACTCAGAAACGCGGGTTTATGAAAATTCGCTTTCAAGGCGATCGCGCTAAACTTGAAGTTGTAAATCCCCCAAGGGAATCGAGGCAATTAATTTGCGCGTATATTCGGTTTGAGGATTCTCATAAATTTCATCAGCGCGATCGATTTCTTCAATTTTACCGCGATTCATCACCATAATGCGATCGCTCATAAATTTGACCACGCTTAAATCATGGGAAATGAAAATATAAGTCAAACCAAACTCGGATTGCAACTCTTTTAATAAGTTTAAAACCTGTGCTTGTACCGAGACATCTAAGGCGGAAACTGACTCATCGCAGATAATAAATTTGGGGTTGAGTGCCAAAGCCCGAGCGATGCAAATCCGTTGTCGTTGTCCCCCAGAAAACTCGTGAGGATAGCATTTCATATCATCAGCAGATAAGCCCACCCGCTCCAATAAATAGGCAGCGCGATCGCGTTGCTCTTTCACATTTTTGCCAATCCCGTGAACCTGCAATGGTTCCATAATTGCTTTCCCGATACTCAAGCGAGGATTGAGAGAATTATAGGGATTTTGAAAAATAATCTGCATCTCTCTGCGCAACCGTCGCAAGCGCTTTTTAGAAATTTGTGTAATTGAATTGTCGCAAAAGACAATCTGCCCTTGTAATTCTGGGGTGAGGCGCAATAATGTCCGCGCTAGCGTCGATTTTCCGCAACCGGACTCGCCGACCAATCCCAAAGTTTCTCCTTCATAAACTTCAAAAGAAACATCATTTACTGCCTAATAAAACTGTTTGTTCCAACCAACAACTCCCTTTAAAGGAAAGCCGACCGTTTAGAGATCGACTGAGTGTATAGGAG
>JBFRWJ010000022.1:0-2558 GCA_051439525.1 Spirulina sp.
GAGATCTGTCCCCTCAGCGATCGCTCTAAGCAAATTGACGGTAATTTCTTCTCCTTCTCCACGAATAATATAATCTACCCAAGGAGCTTCGTTGAGAACTTCACTATACATATAGGTAGGATGCACCTCACCCATAATAGTTTTAGCCTGGGGACAGACTTGTTTAACGATTTGGAGGGTTTTCTGGGATTGATAGATCATCGGCGTGATTGCCGCCGCCAACACCACATCGGGCTGATTTTTGGAAATAATTTTTGCCAGAACGTCGTCGGTAATATAACCGGTCATGGCATCGACAAAGCGAATATTGTCAAATCCTGCTTGTTTCAAAGCTCCGCCGACATAGGGAACCCAACTCGGTGGCCAATTTCCCGCAATTTTCGCCCCACCTGCATGATAGTTGGGTTGGATCATCAGAATACGCATCACATTTCTCCTCAGTTCAGAAGTAGGAAAGGATCAAATAGCTTGAGAAAAAGTCTGACTATTGTGTTTTTGGAGATAAGTATCAAAAACTGAGGCAATATTTCTAATTAATAGTCTTCCAGTTGGCGTTACCTCAATACCATCATCAAAGACTTTAATTAATCCATCGGCTTCTAAAGCTTTAAGTTGAGGAATTTCGGAACTAAAGTAGCTATCAAAATCGAGAGCGAAACCGAGATGATATTTTTCCTCTAAATCATCTAGGCAAAGGCGAAATTGACACATCAATTCCATAATAATGGTGCGACAGAGAATATCATCCCGACTGAGACTGACTCCCTTTTCGATGGGTAATTTTCCTGGGTCAATCGCTCGATAATAATCTTTAATCCGCTTCTGATTTTGGACGTAAACGTCATGGAGCATGGTAATGGAAGTCATGCCAAAACCGAACAGATCTGATTCCGCTTTGGTGGTGTAACCCTGAAAGTTGCGATGTAATTGTCCTTCTCTTTGCGCGATCGCCAGTTCGTCATCGGGTTTGGCAAAGTGATCCATGCCAATATAGACATAACCATTATTCGTCAACTCTTCAATGGTCATCTGGAAAATTGCCAGTTTCTCAGCAGCGGAAGGTAAGGCTTCTACAGGAAGATTTTTTTGAACTGGTTTTAACCAAGGTACATAGGCAAAATTAAAGACAGCTATGCGATCTGGATTGAGTTCGATTGTCTGGCGAATGGTTTCTCTAAAGGTGGCTAAAGTCTGATAGGGTAAGCCATAAATTAAATCTACATTGACACTTTCAAATCCAGCGGATCTAATAGAATCCATGACCTCAAACAGCATCGCCTCTGGTTGTACTCGATTGATTGCGGCTTGAACTTGGGGATTAAAATCTTGAATACCGAAGCTAATGCGATTAAAACCCAAACTCTTGAGAATATAAATATAATTGCGATCGATAAATCGGGGATTGATTTCAATGGAAACTTCCGCAGCGCGATCGATACTAAAATGCCGATTGAGCTTATTCCACAAAAATTCAATTTGTTCCAAATTCAAATAGTTAGGCGTCCCACCACCCCAATGAAGTTGATATACCTTTCTGTTGGAATCAATTAAAGATGCAGTTTGTTCGATATCGCGGGCTAAATATTGTAAATAAGGTTCGGCAAGCTCTTTTCTTTGGGTAATGACTGTATTGCAGCCACAAAAATAACAGGGGGTTTCACAAAAAGGAATGTGACAATAAAGAGAAATAGGAGTTTTTTTATAATTGCCGATCGCGATCGCAGCTCGCAAATTTAGTTCGGAAAAATCTGAGGTTAATTGGGTTGCTGGGGGATAACTAGTGTAACGAGGCAGAGGTAAATCGTATTTTTGTAGTAAATCGGCATTAAACTCGACTGTGGGCTCGAAAATTTTCATATCGATAGTTTTAAAATTCAGAACAAGCATGAGAAAAAGTGATGCAGTGCGTTGCGGGGGTTCCCCCAGTTGTCCTAAAGGATACTGCTTCGCATATAGCGACTGCATCAAGAAGCGATCTCGTGCACGATCTGCTTCGCAGACCGCGCAGCGCCTCGGCAGATCCGAGACCGCATTCCCAAGCAAACATCGACTATTAGGAAGGAAATTTAGCATAAGAGAAACATAAGGAAACAGCTTGATTGTAAGGCGAACATTACCCACCTTAAATTGCTTTTTTGCACTTATTTTCTTGGAGATTGGCTAAGCGAGATCGCTAAAAACTTTTATTCACTCGGCAGCAGTAATTAATTCAACCGAAGTATTACCGGGAGCGCGTTCTGTACTGCCCGGGATATCTTGACGAGTAATAAGATCGAACACATGGTCGCCAATAGCTGCTTTAACTTCTGGCTCATATGAGTGCATCACATCGCGGTTGAGAGCAAAAGCATAGTTAGCTTCAGCGACAATTTTTTCAATCAATTGGGCATCGACTGGTAAGGAATTTAACACATCGCGGTATCTTCCTTTAAACCCGCGTCTTGCTTCTACGGAGGGGAAAGCATCAAATTGATGGAAATTAGTGCCTCGATCTGCTGGTAAATTTAGGGCAGAACGGACAATATTTTTTAGTGCTTGTCCGCCAGAAAGATCTCCCA
>JBFRWJ010000023.1:0-11663 GCA_051439525.1 Spirulina sp.
GTTGCAATCCCTTCTAATCTCGGGCGATCGTCAGGTAGAAACAACTGGAGACTTTCAAAGGATTTACTGTCTCTAAAGTCTGCAATCCACTCCTTTAATCTTCTTCGGGTCGGGTGGAGATTTTGATAAGGATGGATCTCATTGTTAAATAAATCTAGTAAAATTGCAATATATTTCTCTTGTTTATTTAAGAGCCATTGCTTAGTCAGAATCGAACAACACCGATCTAAAAGAATAAAGAAATCTTCTTCGCGATTGAGAACGATAATATCGTAGAGAGCCTGTTCGATTTCCTTGCCAACTTGATGATTTTTGAGAATAAAGAGATCTTTAAAATAATCGATCGCCTGTTGGGGAGATTCGCAACTGGCAATTTCTGTGAAAAAATAACAGATCTCGGTTTGGGCATCCTCGGCATTACGAGCGGATTTATGAGACCAATTCTTATTTTGGGAGCGCAAAGGCGTTATATTTTGGAGCTTAGAATATTGCACGGGAGAGAATGTACTAGAGAATGCAGTGGGGATTTCGGTATCGCGATCGCCCTTTTTCCGCAAGAATAAGAAATTTTGGTCGGCTCTCATCTATAAACCCTCCTAGAATGTCCCTGGTTGAATGAATTATACGAATTTCGCTCTAGGTTTGAAAATTACCGCGATCGATTCTTGTTCAAAACAATACATTGACTGAAAGAAAATTAAAGATTTGGTGAAGGCGCAACGGTTTTTCAGTCGTTTTCTCGCGATCGTCGCGATCGAAATAAAACAATTCTTAAATTATCGTATTAAAGTGTCAGAATGTTAATCCTCCAATGTATAGATATGTTAAGAACTGCCCGTGAATTAACCGGAAACCCCAGTCAAAATTAAGCAAAATGGAGATTTTGCGCCGTCTCCGGGTCAAAAACGCTACCGTGAAACAAGACAGATAAACCCAACGAAAACCATGACTCAAGCCGCTACTAATGATTCGCGAACATTTTTCGATTTTGAACTTTCTCCGCCTTATCCCACCCAAGATAGCGATTTGCTGGAGACCTTATCCTTTATTCCCAATTTGAAAGAAATTTTAATGTTGCGTCAGGTTCACGCTCTCGAACACGCAACCGTTTGGGTTTTAAGTGAAATGACCGAGAATCTTTCCCCAACTTCTTTCAACTCAAATCAAAGGGATGATAATACTTTAGGGGGATTGTCTACAGAAAACGGTTTTTATTTATACGGGACGGTAGACCCCTCCCATCTTCGTCAAGCCGTCCGACAAGCCCTCGATCGCCTGCAAAGCGGAGAATGGGATCTTGCCGTCCATCCTCGCTGTGGAACGAACATGTCGGTTGCCATGCTGCTGGCGGGAGGATTGGCGACGGGTTCCACCTTCTTCTTGCCTCGCGATCCCCTCGCACAAGTGCTGGGACTGGGACTGGCGACGGTTGTTGCCACTCAGCTCGCCCCGGATCTCGGAGAATTGGCCCAAAAATATGTCACGACCTCGATTCCGTTTAATTTAGTGGTGGAAGATATTGTCCCGACCTCTGACTTCTGGGGACGTTCGGCTCATTTTGTCCGCGTGCGCTGGCAGGATTGAGGCTCGGGCGTCATTCGTCTAACTCGACCCAACAACCCACACCGAATAACCAACAACCCAGGGAATTTGCTTAATAAAACTTAAAACCTGAAGCGGCTAGAGGACTCCCGTTCGATAGTAGGCTGTAAGCTATAGAATCAAAGGAGAATAATTTATGGTTAAACGCAACGACAAAGTAAGAATCCTGCGTAAAGAATCTTACTGGTATCAGGATGTGGGTAAAGTTGCCAGCGTTGACAAAAGCGGTATTATTTATCCCGTCATCGTTCGTTTTGATAAAGTGAACTACTCGGGGGTAGCAACCAACAATTTTGCTGAAAGCGAACTCGAGGTAATTGAGTAAGCATTGGCAAAAATGTTCTTGCCCGAGTGTAGGTTATAGGATCGATTGTGCCGGAATTACCAGAAGTCGAAACGGTATGTCGAGGGTTAAATCAACTGACCCTCGATCGCCAGATACAGGGTGGGGAAGTGTTACTCGAGAGAAGCATTGCCTACCCTGTTTCTATGGCAGAATTTCTCGCGGGTTTGCCAGGTACGTCCATTGTTTCTTGGCAGCGACGGGGAAAGTATTTACTTGCATCTCTTCGGAAAGACGATCGCGAAGGGGGATGCTTGGTCGTTCATTTGCGGATGACAGGACAATTATTATGGGGCGATCGCGAGGATCCCCTTTCGCCTCATACGCGGGTACGCTTATTTTTCCCCGAAGGCAAGGAATTGCGTTTTGTGGATATTCGCACCTTTGGAAAAATGTGGTGGATTCCTCGCGATCGCGACCCCGATACCATTGTTACGGGATTGCAAAAACTAGGTCCCGAACCCTTAACCCCGGCATTTTCTCCGGCTTATTTAGAAAAAATCCTGGCTAAAACCCAACGACCCATTAAAGCCGTGCTTCTCGATCAACAAGCGATCGCGGGATTGGGAAATATCTATGCAGATGAGGCACTCTTTAAAAGTGGCATACCTCCCACGGCGATCGCTTCCCATTTAGATCCACAACAGATTGGCGATCTTCATCAAGGGATTATCGAAATCTTGCAAGCGGCGATCGCGAAAGGCGGTACCACCTTTAGTAATTTCCTCAGCCTCCTCGGCGTTCCGGGAAATTATGGAGATACCGCCTTTGTTTACGGACGCACGGGTCAACCCTGCTGGCATTGCGGCAATGCGATCGAGCGGATTAAAATAAGCGGACGCTCCTCACATTTTTGCCCTCAATGTCAGAAAGAGAACCCTTGAATCCTTATTCATTTTCCATCTCTCTGGCAATCCAAAGCGGCCACAAGAGGGGGATTTCTAGCTTCTGTAAATTTGAGAGAGACTGTCCTTGGCGAGTTTTTTCAGCGCGTAACGCCAAATAGCATACCGACCCCGAAAACAAGTATGCCATTGCGGAGGACGTTAAAAACAAAGCGGCTAACATAACAATGAACTCCTTGCAACTAGAAATGATGGAAAATGATGGAAAAATAATGCGATCGGTAAAGAAAGATCGTAAAATCATACAGCATCATAAGTAGCGCGTATAATTTCCTCCCTCCGTAGTTTTACCGATTTCTTTCTAGAAGTCAACTCTGCCCGAAAGCGCGTTAACATTTACCCTTGATTTCAAAATACCCCACCCTTTGGGCAATTTATTCGGGTAAATTGCTGAATGTGTTGAAAATTTTCTCGGCCAGATGACCTTAGTGGCTGCATCTGGAATAAATTTGCAGTCATTGATACAATTCTGTTATCGACGATATAGGCGATCGCGATCGAAGCTCGCCGCGAAGTCAGAAAAACCCAAGGGGTAGAAAAACACTAAAATAGTCAGTAACCCACTGTTAACTCTTTGGGGATAACGGGGGTCTCCAGAAGAGGTTCTAATGAATAGATTCGCCAATATTAAATTTTAATTTGTCCATGCCTTTACACCGGATTGTTATTCTGATTGTTGGGATTAGTCTTATTCTCGGCTTAATGTTATGGCTGATTGATTCAATCTATCGACTTTATTTGCAAATTTCTTTTACCGCTCCTCTGTTAGCCAATCTCGTTCTCTTATTATTAGTGATTTTACTCGGATTGCTGATTGTTGCCTTTGTTTACTATTTTAACTTATTTTCCCTCAAAAATTCCCGGCAAAAAAATACGCGAGATCGTATCCTTGCCCAACTTCCCGAGGAAAAAACCGAAGTTGCAGGAGAAACCTTAAAAGCTGTTCGCCAACAAGTCGAGAAAATTCAAGATCGCATTAGCCGGGAAGCCTTATTAAGTCGATCGCGAGAAATTGAAGCCAGTTTAAACCGAGGAGAAATTAAAGTCGTTGTCTTTGGAATAGGTTCTGCGGGCAAAACGTCCCTCATTAATAGTTTAATCGGTAAAATGGTCGGGAAAGTGGGGGCGGCCATGGGAACGACGCGATCGGGAGAAACTTATTGTCTTAAATTACAAGGTTTAGAACGCACGATTCTCCTGATCGATACTCCGGGAATTTTAGAAATCGGGAAAGACGGAATGGAACGAGAAGGAATGGCCAGAAAATTGGCAACCGATGCCGATCTTTTGTTATTTGTCGTCGATGGCGATCTCCGTCAATCGGAATGCGAACCTTTACAGATTCTCGCTCAAATTGGTAAGCGTTCTGTCTTAGTATTCAACAAAATTGATTTATATACGGAAGAAGAAGTGCAGACGATTTTCAAACAATTGCAAGAGCGAGTTCGCGATTTTATTGACGAATCTGATGTTGTTGCAGTTTGTGGAAATCCCCAACCCGTCCAATTGGAAAGCGGACAATTGATGAATCCCGAACCGGAAATTATGCCGCTCCTTAAACGTTTAGCAATCATTTTACGGGCAGAAGGAGAAGATTTAGTTGCCGATAATATTTTACTCCAATCCCAACGTTTGGGGGAGGAAACGCGAAATTTAATCGAACAGCAGCAACGCAAACAAGCCGAGAAAATTATCGATCGCTTTCAATGGATCGGAGCGGGTGCAGTTGTGGTCACGCCGTTACCCGTAGTAGATTTATTAGCAACGGCAGCCGTTAACGCTCAAATGGTGGTGGAAATTGGCAAAGTCTACGGTTGCGAATTAAATCTGGAACGGGGGCGAGAATTAGCCCTTTCTTTAGCTAAAACCTTGGTCAGTTTGGGAATCGTGAAAGGGGCGGTAAAAATGCTCTCAACGGCATTACAATTTAATGTGGCCACTTATTTTATCGGTAAAACGATTCAAGGGATTACGGCGGCTTATTTAACCCGGATTGCAGGTAAGAGTTTTGTGGAATATTTTCGGCAAAATCTCGATTGGGGGGATGGGGGCATTACAGAGGTCGTACAACAGCAGTTTAAGTTAGTACAGAAGGAAGAATTTATCAAAGTCTTTGTGAAAGATGCGATCGCGAAAGTCGTGCAACCGTTGCAAAACACCTTTGACCGAGAAGCGCCAGATTCGGAACCCGTTCGGGATACGGTTCCGGAAGCAGCAATCTCCCCCAGACGGCGATCGAGAGAGATCCTTGAAGGTGAACTAACTGAAGAGTCTTTAACCGCGATCGATGATTGGGAAACGCCCTACCCTTCTCGCAATGATGATTGGTAATGTATAAGTGTACCGTCTTTTGGTTATAAAATCTGGTTTATTTTTATTTCTTAATGTTTAAATTAAGAGAGTCGAGTGATTGAAAAAAACAGTAAAATTTGCTACGATAGTCTCAACAAAAGAAACAGTAAACAATCAAAGAAAAGGAAAGGGAGGCGCGACATGAAAAATTTAGGAATAGTTGCTCCCCTGGCCGTTGCGATCGCATTGTTCGTCGGCGTTCCCGCCCGAGGGGCAGATCCCGGAGATGTCGATCGGCTACTATCTACGCGTCAATGTCGCGGATGCGACTTATCAGGGGCAAATCTTTCTGAAGAACACTTAATAGGAGCGGATCTGAGGGAGGCAAATTTACAAGGGGCTAAGTTAGTGAGAACGAATTTAGAAGGTGCGGATCTGACGGGAGCCAATCTCACTGATGCCAATTTAACCGAAGCCATGCTGTCGGACTCTATCTTAGATAAGGCCATTCTCAACCGCGTTAATTTTACCAATGCGATTCTCTACAATATTACGGCAGCCGGTGCGGAAATGAACGATCTCATTTTAACAGGGGCTGAAATTCTAGATACTACTCCCGGTATTGGTGGCGATCGCGAGCAATTCGATGAAAATGCGATCGATATGAATGCCAACTAGAAGTCAAAAACTCTGCATATTTAGGAGTATAATTGCAAAATAGAGGCGTTTCCCAGAGCGCCTCTTTTCAGTTGACAGTTGATAGTTGAAGAAGAAAGCTCAACAAATAACAAATAACCAACAACAAATAACAAATAACAAATAACCAACAACCAACAACAAATAACAAATAACCAACAACAAATAACAAATAACAATTTATGCTTAAAGTTTTGCATGTTATTCCGTCAGTGTCATCTACGCGAGGGGGTCCGACGCAAGTTGTTTTAAATTTAGTGAGAGCATTGCGCGATCGCGATGTGGATGCAGAAATTGTGACCACAAATGATGATGGTTTGGGAGTTTTAGACGTTCCTCTCGATCGCCGCGTTGAATATGAAGGGGTTCCCGTATGGTTTTTCCCGCGTTTTTCTGCACCCAAAACAGGGATTTCTCTGGGGACCGATCGCGGATTTCTCTTTTCTTGGCCGTTAACGCGCTGGATGTGGCAAAATCTTACTCATTACGATATTTTAGATCATCATTATTTATTTTCTTATAGTTCGACCTGTGCGGGAGCGATCGCGAGATGGAAAAAGATTCCCTATACTGTCCGAACTATGGGACAATTATCTCCTTGGGCTTTGGCGCAAAGTCGTCGTAAAAAACAAATTTATGCCACTTTAATCGAACGTCGAAATCTCAATCGAGCTGCGATCGTTCACTGTACTTCCCAAGGAGAAGCAGAAGATGTGAGTAATTTTGGGGTTATTGCGCCTAAAGCCATTATATCATTAGGGGTGCGATCGGGGACAAAAATTGCTGATGCAGGCTTAAAACTCCGCCAACTGTATAATATTTCTTCTGCAACACCGATTGTTTTATTTCTTTCTCGCATCCATTATAAAAAACGTCCTGAATTATTACTCGAAGCCCTTCATTCTCTGCGATCGAAACAAGACTTTCATCTTCTTTTTGCTGGTACGGGAGACGAGAATTATCTCAAAACACTAGAAAATTTAGTCGAGTCTTTTGATTTAACTCAGAATGTGACTTTTGCAGGTTTTGTAACAGGAGAAAACAAAGATTTAGTCCTACAAGGATCGGATCTCTTTATTTTACCTTCCTTTGCAGAAAACTTTGCCATTGCGGTAGCAGAAGCCATGGCAGTCGGATTACCTGTTATCATTACCCCACAGGTGCAAATTGCCCCAGAAATTCGCGCTGCTAATGCCGGATTAGTGGTAGAAGGGGAAGTGAAGACAGTAGCGGAAGCGATCGCGACTCTCCTCACCTCTCCTCAACTGCGCCAAGAA
Source organism: Spirulina sp. (assembly GCA_051439525.1). Lineage (GTDB taxonomy): Bacteria > Cyanobacteriota > Cyanobacteriia > Cyanobacteriales > Spirulinaceae > CCY15215. The sequence continues at coordinate 7,116 of JBFRWJ010000023.1, forward strand.
TTCGGCAATAATGGGAGAAAATTGGTCGAAACTCGCTATTCTTGGGATGCGATCGCGCAACAGCTCATCTCGGTTTATCAAACCGCGATTATCAGTAAACAGTGAACAATGAACAATAAACAATTATCAATGAACAATTATCAATTATCAATGCGTTATGATCGACAACCAACAACCAATAACCAATAACCAACAACCAATAACCAATAACCAACAACCAATAACCAACAACCAACAACCAATAACCAATAACCAACAACCAATAACCAACAACCAACAACCAATCTGCTTGCATATTGGTTGTGGTTTGATTATTGCTGATGGTTGGAAAAATATTGATGCTTCTCCTTCTTTAAGATTGGTTAAACTTCCCATTATTGGACGCTTTTTAATTCCTATTTTTAACTTACCTGAATGGTCTGTAAATGCACAATATGGAAATATTGTCAAGGGCTTGAATATTGCGCCAAATAGTTGCGATTTAATCTACGCTTCTCACGTTCTCGAACATCTCAGTATTGTAGATTTTAATATTGCGATGGAGCGAATTTATTCTTACTTAAAACCCCAAGGGATTTTGCGGGCAATTGTCCCCGATTTAGAAGATTTAATTAACACTTATATTCGGGAACGAAAAGAAGATGAATTTGCCGATCGCGCTGCCATTAATTTTATGACAAATTCCTTGATCGGACATTTAGGAACGCGAAAATTGGTGCGCGATCGCTTGCGGGAAATGTTTTCTAATAACCGCCATCAATGGATGTGGGATGAACCTTCTCTGAAAAACGCTTTTCTCGAACATGGATTTAAAGAGGTTCGACGCTGCCAATATCAAGAATGGAGAGACGATCGCTTTGCGCGAGTCGAACATCCCGAAAGTTTTGAAAATGCAATTTGTATTGAAGGAATTAAGGGCTAATAAAAATAGCTAAAATTATTCTTCCTCAATGAAACTTTCGAGAAAAGCAATGCCAACTTTACCGAACGAGGTCTCTTTGGCAGAATCGAGAGCAGCTAAAACCGCAGCTTTTCCTCCATTCATCCATCTTTCTCTCTCGAGCAAGTACCGCGTTATCATTTCCCATTTTTTCTTTTTGCTGGTTTGGATTTCTTCAAATTCAACTTCGATAATGTCTCTGACTTCTTCGGATTCTGTAGCAGTGGGATAGTCTTTCTGTAATTTTTTCAAAATTTGAGCGATTTCGTCAATTGCTTTTTGCAATCTAGGATCGCTGGCATAATTGTGTTGTTCGCCAATCTGTTGCTCGGTATTGTCGATGCTCAACTCTGAAGCACGAGCCTCAAAATTACCGTCAACATTACCCGCAAAGTTTCCTTGGATATCTCTTGTTTTGAAGTTTTGATATAGCAATCCTAAATGATATGTGAATGCGAAGCGGGCGAAAACCCTTGCCATAACTGGATCGCTTGTTTACAAATCAAATGGACTTGCTATAATTGCTCATTGCTTTGCTCTGTGCTGTTGTTTCATTATAAATGATAATTTGCTGTTTGAGGGAGGCAAGAATTTCTTTGAGATCTTGGGGAGAAATATGTTCTCTATTTTGTGTTTCTAAGCGAGTGATCGTTTCCGTGCTTGCTTCTATATCACCAATTAAACCTGCAATTTTTACTTCAAGATAAGGTTTTTTATCGCAGGTATCTGTTGGTTTGCCGTTTATCATCTTTTCTACAAGTTTATCATAAGTATAAAAATGAGGCTCTTGGCTGTTGTTGCAAGTTTTGCAGTTACAAGGAACGAGAGTTTTATACTGTAAACGTTTGTAGGTGGCGTGAATTTTGTCGAGTTCGCGGCGGAAATAGCGTGGGATTTTTTTAGCTGCATCTTCAGGATTCCTGAGAAATTTTTTTATTTCTGGAGGGAGTGTATGTAGTTGATTTCCACTGAGATAGAGAGATTGGAGAGAGACAAGCTGTCCAATTTCTGGAGGAAGTTCGCTTAGTTGCTTACAACCGAGATCGAGAGACATCTCTAGCCTATCCGCAGCAATTCTAATAATCTCAAGTAAATCCTGCTCGTGAGAAACTTCTAGATTTGAATCTGGATCCAAAGAACCTCGATACAGACCTGCAACTTTCATTACATTAATTCCCTCTTCTTTCGGATAGCAAAAAACAATATAGCTATTGAAAATAACGCTTGGTAACATCGCTATATGTTGCCTCTAGTGTAACCTTTCCTGAAGCCTTGCAAAAACAATCTCTCCATCTGTCACTTTTCCTTGCTTCATTTCTTCAGTTCCAACTAAAATTTCTTGCCTTAATTCCTCAAGACGTATTTCTTTTTGTTGGCGATGATAGGCATCTAATAACTGGAATGCTTCCGCGATCGCATCCTCTGGAGTCTCATAATGTCCCAATTGAATTTGAGAACGAACAAACCTTTCTTGTTCTGGTGTTAAAGTCACTTGCATAGAACCGCTCTCCTAACCTTAAACTCAATTATAGCTCCAGTCTCACAACTTTGGAGCAATCGCGGCAATGTTTAAACGTTCGGAAATTGCAATCAAAGATAAATCGGTAAAATCTGCTGGTAAATCTTGATAGTTCAAATTAAGTGTCTGAATTCGCTTGTAATCTTCCGCAATTAAATGTTCCGTTATGAATACTCCTCTCTCCAATGCTAATAAAAATTCATTCTGTACGCGAACATTAGGAGCAAGCAACCACAAAACTTCGGTAATACAAGCAACAGTTGTACCGAGTTGACTGGTTGAGGTACTGAAAAATTGAACGACTTGTTGATGATAGCGATCTTTGCGATCGTAAAAAGCGACGATCGCCCCGGTATCAATCAACACAAAAGGATAGCGATCGCTCATAATGCTTGACGTTTTTGATGTCTTTGCTGAAGATATTCAGAAATTTTTTGCTTGCGAGTATCTCGATCCGATAAATCCCCCGAACCTTCCAGTAAATTTTTAGGATAACCGCCCATTCTTTCTAAAATAGTTTGAGAAGGTTGCAAATTATGCCAATGATTGCGGAGGAGTTTTTTAACCAATTCGTGACTATTTATCTTCTCCTGCGATAAAATGTCAAGCAAATATTTTTCCGCTTCATCATCAAGATTCAGTGTTAGCATAACAGCCTCAACATTGTTGTCATCTCTAGCATTGTATCACCTTTCACTACTCCTAGCAATCGTCCTGACTCAAATCTCATGAAAAGCGATCGCGATACTTCGGAAGTAGAGAGAAAAACACTTAACTCACTGCAAAGTCTGTATAAGCTCTGATTTTTTGCGGATGAAATCCTAAAACAATTTGACTTTTTGAAACCCCTTCTCTTAATAGATCGTCGGCGATTCCATCTTCTAAACCATCTTCATGAATCCAAATTTTATCCCCAATAATTTCTAAATGTACGATACAAGCATGCACGGGTTTTCCTTTCAATTCTCCCACCGTTAATAAAAGATAATTTTTTCGATCTTCCCCGATAATCAGCTTTCGCTCTAAATTACCATGAGCGTAGGGTAATTGAGCGTATTCTCCTAAAATTTTAGTGATGATTTTATAGTAATATTTTAGGGTATCCATTGACAAATTACCTGCTGTTGTTCATTAAAAACAATTAAGTTAAATCGCTTGTTTTTTAATAATTGCCAAAACACCGATCGTAAGCCAAACATTCCGTCAGATCTTCAGCTTCTAAATAAGGATATGCCCGTAAAATTTCGTCATGCGATCGCCCCACCGCCATTAAACCCAAAATCATCCCCACCGTCACCCTCATTCCGCGAATACAAGGTTTCCCTCCCATTACTTCCGGGTTAACGGTAATGCGCTTTAACTGTTTCATTGCTTATCCTTCACCTTCTATCTTGCCTAATTATATCAAACTCTGCGAAAAGCGATCGCGACTATGAAGAAGAAATAATGCGAACTCGCGATCGCACTATATTTTCAGTTTGGCATCAGATCGTCTAGCTTCAGGTTTAGCTCGGGAAAGAGATAAGAAGAAATAGACTCTCCCAAACGATATTGCTGTTGCTGATAAACTCCATTGACTAACTGGCAAATTATTAAAGTGGGTTGCTTGGGATTGCCAATAAATTGTAAACCGCCCAAACCTCGAAAGTCTACAATCCAATATTCCGGGATATTTAACAACGCATATTCTTCCACCTTTCTCGCATAATCATCTTGCCAATTGGTACTCACCACCTCTGCGACCAATCTGATAGTATTGCCATTACAAATTACGGGTTCTTTTTCCCAGAGCAGTTCTTGGCTCAACTCATCTCGATCCAAAACAATAACATCGGGACGTAAAGCCGTTGCTTCAGCAGCAAGCGGTTTGATTAAACAAGTTTTGGGAATTAACCAATTAAGATGAGACCGAAAAATCTCGACATAAATTCTCCCCGAAATACTTCCCGCAACTGCTTCATGAGGTCCTGTTGGTTCCATGTCCCTAAGTTCTCCGTCAATGAGTTCATAGCGCGCATTATCTCCGTATTGGGCGATAAATTCTTCAAAACCGAGTAGTTTGGGTAGAGTATAAGTCATTAGTTTGTCC
>JBFRWJ010000024.1:0-4958 GCA_051439525.1 Spirulina sp.
GGCTTCGGCGCGGAAGTCACCCCGGAAGTCTTTTTAGTCAATCAAAACGGCATCGTCTGTTATCGCGGTGCCCTCGACGATTGTGCCGAAACCCCCACAGCCGTCACCACCCCCTACCTGCGCAATGCGATCGCGGCACTCCTAGAAAACCAACCCATTGCCCCCGAGCGCACCCGAGCGATCGGTTCTCCCCTACAATGGCGCGAAACCTGAAGCACGAACAGATTAACTGGTGAGGTGGTGACTGGTGACTGGTGACTGGTGAGGTGGTGACTGATAACTGTATAGTAATTGAGGCAAACTTTGTCAAAATCGTAAGTCAAGTGGCAAAAAATCGATGACATACCGAAGGGTTTTACTCAAACTAAGCGGCGAAGCCTTAATGGGAGGTTTGGGCTATGGAATCGATCCCCAAGTGGTTGCAGATATTGCTCGGGAAATTTCCGAAGTCGTGAAAATTGGCGTACAAATTGCCATTGTGGTTGGAGGGGGTAACATTTTCCGAGGGGTTAAAGCCTCTGCAGCCGGAATGGATCGCGCCACTGCCGATTACGTCGGGATGATTGCCACTGTCATGAATGCCATGACCCTGCAAGATGCCCTCGAACAAATGGACATTCCCACCCGAGTGCAAACCGCGATCGCGATGCAAGAAATTGCCGAACCCTATATCCGACGACGAGCCATTCGCCACTTGGAAAAAGGGCGGGTGGTCATTTTCGGGGCAGGTTCGGGCAATCCCTTCTTTACCACCGATACCACCGCCGCCCTCAGAGCGGCGGAAATCGATGCCGAGGTGATTTTTAAAGCCACCAAAGTTGATGGGGTTTACGACTCGGATCCCCAAGTCAATACCGAGGCGCGACGCTATAAGAGTTTGACTTACGGCCACGTTTTAAGCCATGACTTAAGAGTAATGGATGGAACCGCGATCGCCCTGTGTAAAGAAAATGACATCCCCATCGTCGTTTTCAATCTTTCGGTACGCGGCAACATCATTCGCTCTGTCAAAGGGGAACAAATTGGAACGCTTGTAGGAGGCGACTGTGAAATTAACTGAAATTGAAGACCACATGACCAAAACCATTGAAGCGACCCAACGGAACTTCAATACGATCCGCACGGGGCGCGCCAATACTCAACTGCTCGATCGCATTATGGTGGAATATTATGGCGCGGAAACCCCCATTAAAGGTGTGGCGAATATCAGCACCCCCGATGCCACTACCATTCTCATTCAACCCTACGATAAAAGCACCATGGGGGCGATTGAAAAAGCCATCACCATGTCGGATCTGGGGTTAACTCCCAATAACGATGGCAGCAATATTCGCCTGAATATTCCCCCCCTCACCGCCGATCGCCGTAAAGAATTGGTCAAACAAGTGGGAAAACTAGCAGAAGAGGGGCGAGTGGGCATCCGCAACATTCGTCGGGACGCGATCGAGTCCGTGCGCAAACAGGAGAAAAAACATGAAATTTCTGAAGATGAATCCCGCGATCGACAAGAACAAATTCAAAAACTAACCGATAAATACAATAAAGAAATCGATAAGATTTTGGCTGCTAAAGAAAAAGACATCACCACGATTTGAGGACTCTAAATGCTGGATTGTATTATCGTCGGAGCCGGCCCCGGGGGGGGATCTGCTGCTTACCATCTCGCCAAACGCGGACGGAGCGTCTTGGTGTTAGAAAAAGCCCCATTTCCCCGCTATAAACCCTGTGGGGGCGGTCTTTCTCCTGCAGTCGCCCAATGGTTCGATTTTGATTTCAGCCCGGCGATCGCCGCTAAAGTCGATCGCGTGAAATTTACTTGGCAGTATGGCGATCCCGTGGAAGCAAAACTCAATACCCAACCCATGTGGATGGTTAAACGAGATGCCCTCGATCGCTTACTGCTGGAGCAAGCGCGAGAACTCGGGGCAGAAGTTCGCGATGGGACGGAAGTGACCCATCTCGAGTTTAATGGCACGGCTTGGCAAGTCAAGACCACTGGGGGCAATTTTGAGGCATCCTACGCGATCGGGGCGGATGGGGCAACGGGGATTTGTGGGAAATTGTTCGGCTTTGAAGACTGGGAACTGCGTCCGGGGGGCGTTTTAGAGATTAAGACTCCCCCCGAGACGACCAATACGGTTCATTTTGATTTTGGTTCTCTCAAGAAAGGATTTATTTGGAACTTTCCCCAAGGAGATTCTCAGACGATCAGTGCTGCGATCATGAGAGGGACGGGCAAACCTCAAGAAGTCAAAAAACAATTGCTGAATTATGCCAAAAAATTCAATCTCGATGATAGTCAAGTGACCTACCATGACGTTCCCACCATTTTGTGGCGCGAGAACCGCCCCCTCCACCGTCAAAATGCCCTGTTAGTGGGTGATGCGGCAGGTTTGGCGGATCCCCTGCTGGCGGAAGGCATTCGTCCCGCCCTCTTGAGCGGTATGCGAGGGGCAGAAGCGATCGATCGCGTTTTAACCGGGAATGATAATTCTTTGGCAGCCTATACGCAAATCCTGCAAGAAGAGTGGGGCAAAGATATGGGCTATGCCAACAGTTGGGGCAATTTTTTCTACAATAAATTGAATATTCCCGGTATGTCTTCCCAGCTTTACAAAATCGGAGTAAAGCGTCCCATTGCCGCTAAAATTATGAGTCAAATTCTCTGTGGAGAGAAACGGTATTCTGATGTGGGAGAGCAAGTGATTAATCTCTTCAAGCGGTTTCTGGGATTGGGATAGTCAGCGATCGCGAATGGCATTTCCCCCCTCCTAAAGACGCAAAATGCTAAACAATCGCTCGCTCGCGATTATAATGAAAGCACACGAAGCAACGTTTTGAATTAGGGTGCCCCGCGAAAAGAGAATGCTATTGCCGATCGCGGCAACGAACTTTCTCAGGCACGCGTGTTGTAGCGAGTAGAGTAGAGTCGTCACCTTATTCCCCAATAATGTCAGTAACCCCAGAAATGAAAACCGATGCCGATCTGATCAAAACCCTAAGCCCCAGTGCGATGGATCAGATCATGTTCTATTTAGCCTTTAGTGCCATGCGCACGAGCGGTCACCGACATGGTGCTTTTCTCGATGCGGCGGCAACGGCGGCCAAATGCGCGATCTATACGACCTTTGTCGAACAAGGGGAAAATATCCGCATGACCGGACACCTGCACCATATCGAACCCAAGCGGGTGAAAGCGATTGTTGCCGAAGTCCGACAGGCGATCGCTGAAGGTAAGTTATTAAAAACCCTCGGTTCTCAAGAACCCCGCTATCTGATTCAGTTTCCCTACGTTTGGTTGGATAAATATCCTTGGGAGGAAGGGCGATCGCGGATTGATTCTACCAGTTTGACTTCGGATCAAAAGCAGTACATCGAAGCGCGAGTTCCCGATAATTTACCGGATGCTCTTTTAATTAACTCGTTTCAGTTTTTTGAGTTAATCGAGTTCTTACATATGCGCTCCCAAGAAATGCTACCGAAAGAGCGGAGAATGCCGATGAGCGAGGCATTAGCAGAACATATCAAACGGCGTTTAATTTATTCGGGGACGGTGATGCGAGTGGATAATCCTTGGGGATTGCCTTTTTATGTCCTCACTCGTCCCACCTATTCTCCTGCCGGACGAGAAGAACGCACCTATACTATGGTAGAAGATACTGCTCGTTATTTTCGCATGATGCGGGATTGGGCGGAGGAAAAACCCAATGTTATGCGTTTATTGGAAGAGTTAGACATTCCTCCGGAAAATTTAGCCGACGCAAAAGCAGAGTTAGATGAAGTCATTCGCAATTGGGCGGATAAATATCACAGAAAAGGCGGTAAAACGATGATTTTACAGATGGTTTTTGGAGACAAAGAGGAGTAAATCTCTCCAATATCATTTCAATGAACAATGAACAATGAACAATGAACAATGACCTCCGGCTAAAGCGGGAGGCTTGAAATTCGGAATTGTTTGGGTTTTCCTTCTGAAGGAGGAGGCTTGAAACCTTATTATTTGGGTCAAGAAACACAGGAATATTTGAGCGATCGCTTTTTCAACGAACAAGTATTAATGAAGAATGCGATCGCTTTTTCAATGAACAATTATCAATTATCAATGAACAATTATCAAATTATCGTACCATTCTTTAGCGATCGCGGTGGATAATGGATGATATAAAAGAGGATTTGCAAGTTCTTGGATAAGGCGATCGATAAGCATTTCAAAATCTTTTTCATAGCTAATATCTTCGCGGCATTCAACGGCATTTGCCCAATTTTCAACTTCTGAAGATGAGAGTTCAGTGGTGAGATAGCGATTAAGAATGGAGAGGATATGCTGACGATTGAGGATAGCGAGAGGTTCTTCACTATCCCATCCCAATTCATTTAAGGCTAACAGAGTTTTATCTAGATCGCGATCGCAAGCTAACAACGATTCTAATAATTGCGATCGTGTCGTATCCTCTTGGGAAATTTGCTCTAATGGATGATTATTCTGAACGATACTCATAAAATAGCCTCAGTGGGGGTAAATTGTTTGGGGTTTGGGAAACTTTTCTTTCACATGGACAATTATGCCATCAGGAGCATAAGTTGTTTTTGTGTAATAGGTTGTTTTCCCTTCTATGTCTATTTGTTTTTCGTATGTTGCAAAAGAACCGGGGATATTAGTTGCTAGAACATCAGCTTGAAAGGCTTTTCCCCCATTGGGAAGATCGTAAATTCTCGTTTCACCTGCATTGGCTGGAAGATTTTTGTTAAATCGTGCTAAATTGGCTCTCTGTTTGTCATTCAACGTTTTGTTTGGGTTAACGCTGTTGTCATATTCATCTCATCTCATCATACAACAAATTTTCCAACAAACAAAATTTGTTCAGAAGAAGTGCGATCGCAATAATCGCGTTGGGGCGCAAACTTTGCGCCCCAATCTCTTTAAAAAGTCGGAAGACTCTTCGGAAATCCATCCTACC
>JBFRWJ010000025.1:0-10684 GCA_051439525.1 Spirulina sp.
GTATAAGAGACAGCAAATTAGCAGTCTTTATATTTTCTTTATGTTCTGGTATTCGCTGACAGCGTGCCGCAAATTCACAGTGAGAACAAAGGCCTTTTTCTTCAAGAACTTGAGGAAAGGGAATCCGTTCGCGATCGAGGCGATCGCGGGCTTCTTCAAGTTGAGTTAAAAGGTGGGTGAGGTCATTCCGGGTTTGTTCGTGTTGGACGGTATTATAACTGAATTTTAGGGACTGGGGACGGGATCCGACAAACCAATAAGTCAGGGAAATTTGTTCTGGCACAAAATCGGAAGTTTCGGCCAAAACAAAGAGATAGAGACGGGTTTGCCAGTGACGGGCCAAGCGATCGCGCTTTGGGGGCTGGCGATAGGTTTTCCAGTCGAAAATTTGGGCGCGATCGTCCGTCACGATTAAGAGATCGTAAATGACTGAGAGGAGATATCTTCCCCAAGTTAGAGTCCGGGAGTGTTCGGCTTCCCGTCGCAGGCTTTCCTCGGCATTGACCCCCTCGGGAGCCGCTTGCAGGAGAGAGGAAACCGAGCGATCGAGTTCGGCGTTCTCCTGTAAAAGAACCTCCACGGGCAGTCCGAGTTCCCTCTGCTGCATCAAGAGGTGAAATTGACTCCCCCGGGCAAGGCTTTCTTGCTGTTCGGGCTCGATGGGGGATGCCAATTGCTCGAGGTAAAGATACTGATATTTGCGGAAACAAGTTTCGAGGAGATTGAGGTGACTTTGGGAAATGCGAAGGGGAGAAGAGAACATGAGGGCGATCGAGATGATAAAATTGCCAGAATGGGGAGATAGGAGAGAAAAATTCATCCTTTATCCTTCTAAGCGTAAACAAAATTACAAGCAAAGGGTAATGGTAGCGGTAGCAATCTTAGCAGCAGGGCGGGGAACTCGTATGAAATCGGAGTCCCCCAAAGTTTTACACGCACTCGGAGGGAAAACTTTAGTAGAACGCGCCCTTCTCAGTTGCGAGTCGGTGAATCCAACAAAATGCTTGGCGATCGTGGGATACCAAGCGGAACGGGTGAAAGAATCTCTCAAGGACTATGAAAATTTAGAATTTGTGGAACAGAAGGAGCAATTGGGAACGGGTCACGCCATTCAGCAATTGATTCCTCACTTAAAAGATTTTCAAGGGGATTTATTGGTATTGAATGGGGACGTGCCCTTGTTGCGATCGCAAACTATCGCCAAGTTATGGGAAACCCACCAAACCCACCAAAATTCGGCGACTCTGTTAACCGCACAGTTACCCAACCCTCGGGGCTACGGGCGAGTATTTTGCGACCCGAACAATTACGTTCAACAAATTGTCGAGGATCGCGACTGCACGACGGCTCAAAAACAAAACTGTCGCATTAATGGGGGAGTTTATTGTTTCAATTGGCCGCAATTGGCGAAAATTTTACCGGATCTCAAGGCAGATAACGATCAGAAGGAATATTACATTACGGATGTCTTTGCCATGCTGCAGTCGGTGATGGCAGTGGATGTGGAAGACTGTCAGGAAATTAGCGGCATTAACGATCGCCGACAGCTTGCCCATGCCTATCGCATTCTACAGGCACGAGTGAAAGATGCTTGGATGGCGGCGGGGGTGACGTTAATCGACCCAGACAGCATTACCATTGACGACACGGTGAAGTTACACCCCGATACCATTATCGAGCCGCAAACCCATTTGCGAGGCAAGACGGAGATTGGCTCGGGCTGTCGCATCGGTCCGGGGAGTTTGATTGAAAATAGCACCATTGGAGAAAATGTCACGGTGCTGTATTCGGTGGTCAACGATAGCGAAGTGGAAGCGGGGACGCGAGTGGGTCCATATTCCCATTTACGCGGACAGGTTAAGGTGGGGAAATCCTGTCGCGTGGGCAATTTTGTCGAGTTGAAAAAGACTTCTTTAGGAGAGAAAACCAATGTCGCCCATTTGTCTTATTTGGGAGATGCCACGGTGGGCGATCGCGTTAATATTGGGGCGGGAACGATCGCAGCGAATTACGACGGAGTCAACAAACATCCCACCACCATCGGCGACGGGACGAAAACGGGGGCGAATAGCGTTCTCGTGGCGCCGATAACCTTGGGAAAAGAGGTGACGGTAGCGGCGGGGTCTATCCTGACAGAAGACGTAGAAGAGGATAGTCTCGCGATCGCTCGCTGTCGTCAAACCGTTAAAAAAGGCTGGCGCTTGCAGCGTTAATTCACATCAAAGGTGGGAAATTCTCACCTTTGAAAATCTCATTTAAAGCAATTCGACTCCATAGCCCGTCAATTTATGATGTTTCCAAGGTCTTTCAGTGATGGCAGCGTCCTTGGGGAGATCCGTACAATTTTAGTCACATCAACCTTTTGAGCAACTTCGGAACTTCCATAAATCACGATATCTTGATATTGAGATTGACTGGCGGGCATGGCGTTGTCTTGACAATCTTGCCAAGCAGTTCTTGCCTCTGCTGTTTTTCCCTGCTTGTCATAGAGAATTCCCAGATAGCAATGGCTCATTCCCATACCCGGATGTTTTGCCTCGATCTTACTTGCGATCGCGAGCCCTTTTTTGAATTTCTCCTCAGCTTCAGTATAGTGTTTTTGGATTTCTTCTTCTGACAAATTTCCCATTTCGACTTGGCGAATGAGAGTAAATCCTAAATGTCCGAGCATCGCCGCCTTGGTCTCTCGAGGAACTTTGGGTTGTGCCAATCCCAAGCGAAATAATGATTCAGCATTGACCAAATCGGCAAATGTTGTTGCCATTCGCAGTTGCACTCGCCCAGCACCATTAAAAGCCCTCGGTTGGCCGGCCATAATGCCAACCTGATATAATCGATCGGCTTCTTTGTAAAGGGAAAAAGTTGCGTAAATATTCCCCAAGTCAATACTGATTTTTGCATTGTTGGGGTCAAGGGATTGTGCTTTTTCCAAGTTGATTCTCGCCTTATTGATCTCGCCTTCGTTATAGTCCGTTTTGCCCATTTCATAGAAATATTTGCCAATTTTGGGAATGTAGGCATTCACACCAAACGTCACGGACAGCAAGAGTACCGCCAAACCACAAGTCACCTCGGCTTGATATTGGGATTTTATGCCAATCTTCACGAGGGTGTCGCGGATAATGTTTTGCCCTTTCTGGGTTAATGTCCCCCCGGTCACGAGAACTAAACCCGCACCTTGGCTAATCGTACTAAATGTTTGCAACAAGTCCAGATTGTCATTAGAAAAGGCTCGGATCGTATTGGTTGCATAAGTTCCCGCTCCCACCAAACAGGCGACGGTAATTGTATTCCACACCCAATCGTATTGAAAGAGTCGGGCTAATTTCGAGGGTTGGGGAGGTGGGGGTGCAGGGGCTTCCAGAAACCACCACCATGCTGTTTCTGGGGGTTTTACGGTTTGACGGCATTGTGCCAATTGGGGATGGGTCGCGATCGCCCCGGCCAATCCTCGCAAGCGATCGTCCAATTCTACCAATTCGGCCAGATCCTCTCCCGTCAGTTCCGAAAAGTCACGGCGAGACGCTTCTACCAGATCTCGACTCGTTAAAACCGCGAGGATCTGGGAAAGCCCGGGAGTCTCTTCTCGGCTTAAGTTCTCGATCGATCTCCTATAACTTAAAATAGTGTCGGTTGATGGGATTTTCTTTTGTAATTGCATAATCGTAAAACTCTTTGAGACGAGTTCGGTAACACATAAGGGCGCCCTATTCTATCTGTTAACGAACTTTCCCCTCCATCGCCATGGCGATGGAGACGGCGATCGCGGGTTAAATTTTCCGGCTAGGGCTGGGAAATCCTTCGGGCTTGTATCTTTGCGAGATAGCCACTAAGAGCGCATACATTTCCTCATTGCTCATGCCCTCAATCCATTTTTGTAAAGATTGAGGGCTTTGACTTTGAGCGATTTCCATACCGTATTCCTCTCGCGACCCGGGGGAGATATGTTCCAAGGCATTGAGAATTTCATCTAAAACCGCATCGGTCGCATTCCGATTGCCGCGAAAAAATTGAGAGAGATGATTTTCGCTAATTCCCGTCAGACGACTGATCGAAACATTGGAAATTTTATATTTATTTTTGATTTTTAAAAGCGCTTTGCGATGGATTGACATATTCACAGTTTTTTAATGGGGAAATTTTTGCTCTCGCACTTCATTGATAAATTCTCCCACTGCTTGGGTCGCGAGTTTGTGAAGATTAAGATAAGTTTTAGCAAAGGGAGGTTGTTTTTTAGAAAGTCCGAGCAAATCTGCCGTGACGAGAACCTGTCCGTCACAATGCGGGCCAGCACCAATTCCAATGGTGGGAATGGCAAGTTTGGCCGTCACCCGAGCGGCCAAATCCGAAGGGATATGTTCGAGGATAAGCGAAAATGCACCAGCTTCAGCCACGGCGATCGCGTCTTGTAATATTTGTCGTCCTCGTTCTTCCGTCGTTCCCTGTTGTTGGTAACCCAACTGGTAAACGGATTGAGGCGTTAATCCCACGTGACCCATAACGGGAATCCCCACTGCGGTAAGTTTGCCAATCGTTGCCAGAATATCCGGACTCGCTCCTTCTACTTTAACAGCCTGCGCTCCTGCTTCTTTGAGAGCACGTCCGGCGGAGCGCACTGCCACGGCAATACTCTCTTGATAGCTGAGAAACGGCAGATCGCACACCACCAATGCCCGTTTTGTGCCGCGACTGACGGCGGCGGTATGGTGGAGCATTTCTTCGAGGGTAACGGGTAAGGTGTTTTCATAGCCTAATGCCACCACAGCCAAAGAATCTCCCACGAGCACGATATCGACTCCCGCATCGTCGAGAAGGCTGGCGATCGCGTAATCCCATGCAGTCAGGGCAACGATTGCTCGCCCTTGCTGTTTCCACTCAATTAATTTTCGGGTTGTAACTGGCATTTCAATTATCAATTATCAACAGGTCGATTGGATATGGCGAATTCGATTCGCCATCCCTCGACCTCAATTATCAATTATCAATTTATCGTTTTAATAATTGATGGGGGGATTGCGGATAAAAGCCAGATGGGGGCGGACTAAGCCCGAGGATTGGCTCACCCATGCCAAGCCCTCGGAGGTGCCAACCCAGAGTTTATTCCCCGTGTCGGGGGAGAGAGACAGAATGCGACTGGAGGGGAGATCGGGAATTTGTCCGACAATGTCGCCACTTTGGGGATCGACATCGAATAAGCCGTTTTCCGTCCCCACCCAAACCCGACCGTTGCGAGCAAAGCGAATGGACGTGATGCTGCGCCCTTGGAGGGGACGAATCGAGCGAATAATTTGCCGTTGCAGGGGATCGATTTCCAACAAGCCCGAAATCGTGCCCACCCAGAGCGTCCCCTCGGGGGAGGTATCGAGGGCTTGGACGATTCCCCCGGGTAAATTGGTCATGCGACCGATGGGATAGGCACTGGCGGTATCGATCCGCACCAATCCTTCGAGAGTTCCCACCCACAGTTGTCCTCGGGCATCGAGGGTGAGGGTATTGGCACTGACCCCCGGTAAATTTTGCAAGGTGGTCATCAACAGACCGCGATCGGGGCTGATCAGGGCCAAGCCGCGATCGGTTCCGACCCAAAGATAGCCGCGATTGTCAACGAGGAGGGATAACACGCGGTTGGAGGGCAAGCGAAAGCTATAGTTTGTTAATTCGTTACTGCGGGGATCGACGCGCACCAAACCGCGATAACTGCCTCCCCAAATGCGTCCCGAGCGATCCATTGCCAAGCTGGAAAGGGTGTAATCGGGCAAACTCGCCCGGGCGACGATCGCTCCCGTATTGGGATCGATGCGGGTTAAGCCCATCCAAGTTCCTACCCACAAATCCCCCGTATAATCGCTTTGCAGGGCGGTAACGCGAAAATCGCGATCGCGCCAATTGTCAATACTGCTTTCTTCCGGTTGTCCTTGGGGGAGCGATCGCGGGGGGGCGGTTGGGGGCAAATTTCTCGGAAAAGCCGGAGTATAGTCTCGGGCTTCTGGCAACCATTGGGCAATCGCGGCACTCGGAGTAACGGGAAATGCCCATTGCCACAATCCCGCGATCGCAATAATTCCGATTTTTCTCGTCCAAGCAGCCATAATCAATGAGCAATTATCAATTATCGACAATCGATGATTCATTACCAATTTAACAATGATTGGGGCAACATGGCGAATCAACCCCGGGGATATCGCATGGATGCGTTGAAGGGACTGGGCTTCGGTTAATCCGCCAAGAAGTTAGAAAAAACCGTCGGGTTCACTTGCAAATTCCGCATCACGATCGCTGCCAGCCAAATATTCCAAATTCCTAGGGTGAAAGCGGTCGTGAGGGCGGCTCCCACCGTTCCCCAAAGGGGAATCGCGATCGCGTTTAAACTCAGATTAAGGAAAGCCGTACAACTTGAAACCACCATCAATTGATTTTGATAGCCCGTCATCGAGAGTAAATTGCCGACAGAACCCGATAAGGCATTAATTAATTGCCCGATGACCAGAATTTTTAACGCCCAATGGGCTTCGATAAATTCCGAACCAAATATTCCCAGAATGGGTTTGGCAAAAAGGATTAATATCAAAGCAATTGCACTGGACGACCAGAAAATCCAAACGGTAACGGTAGAAATAACTTTTTGTAATTCGGCGCGATCGCCTCGGATGTAGAGAATGGCAAAAGCGGGGGCAACGACAATATTAATAGATTGTAAGACAAAGCCGACCCAAAGCGCGGTTTTTGAAGCCGGACTATAGATACCCACTGCAGCTGCACCGACAAACGAGCCCAACATTAAAATATCCGTTTGCACGAGGAGTTCTCGGAAGGCACGATAAAGAAGTAGGGGAAGCGAAACTTTTAACCAGACTCGCGGGGTATAAATCGGAGTCGTGGGAATGATGTCGCGATTAAATTTGAACCACATCAAACCGGCTTGTACGGCGATCGCCCCCGATAGCGTCCCCAATGCCACCCAGATCGTGGGAATGCTGCTGAGGATATGGCGATCGCGCCAGAGCAGAAATCCTCCCAAAATGACCAGTATCGGCCAAATTACTTTGGTCGGAGTGTAAGCCAGAACGAGATTTTCTGCTCCTCGACCCATGTCTTCTTGCAACAAAACCAAGGCTTGTAACGGGACTAACCAAATTCCGATCGCTAAAATGGGAGCGTAAGAAAAGTGATGGTAGTGGTTAATTAGAAAAATGAGTCCCGCCCCGATCGTGCCGAGGAATAGTCCCGTGGCGATTGTCAGGCGCCAACTGCCAAGGATAACGCCTCGCAACAAACCCCAATCTTGTTTGACGCGGTATTCATTGATGAAACGCACGACCGCTCGAGGCAAACCCAGGCTTGCAGGTACCCCCAGTAACAGAGACCAAGTAATAACATATTCATAGATGCCATATTCGGTTTTTCCCATCCAGCGAGCGAGAAATACTTGCACGAGATAAGCGAGCGCTACACCCGCAAATTGTAAGGCTAAAGCAAGAATGCTGCTTTTAGCGAGAGTAACAATTTTAACGCTGTCTTCAGTTTGAGCGAATGAGGTTTGAGTCATGCAAAATACTGTGTAATAATTTCTCGGTCTTGGTTTCTAAGCGAATTCCGCTTTTGATTTTAAAATTAACTTCTATTTTTGAATGTCGATAATGGTAGCAAAGAACTAAAACCAACTCGCAGATAAACAAAATTGTACTTGTCGAGCTAAGTCTCGAACGTGAGGCTCTTCCAGCATCGACCAATGATCGCCACTGACTTCATAACAATCTAAGCCCTCACGAGCTAGTTTACTCCAGTTTGCTACAAATCGATCCGTATCTCTGGAAAATGCTTGTTTGGCCTTGAAGAACGTAATTTTACCAAAGTAAGGCTTTGCTTTATATTGACGTTTTGCTTGGTATAAAGTCTCGATTAAAGGTAAAATTTTGGGTTCTCGCGACCAAGATGGCAATTGATTGATAAATTTTTCTCGGCGTTGACTTTCTTCGGCTGGAGATAGCTGCATGAATTTTTCTTCGGGTGAGGAGGAATCTAACAAGGCCAATAAAGCAAGTTTTTGCTCTTGCTCGTGCAATTTTTGTGCCATTTCAAAAATGACTTTTCCTCCAAAGGAATGAGCGAGGAGAAAGTAGGGACCTTCGGGTTGAACGGACTGAATTTCTTGGAGATAATGTTCTGCCATGGCCTCAATTGTTGTTAAATAGGGCTGCTTTCCATCTAAGCCCAGTGCTTGCAGTCCATAAATGGGTAAATCTGAGGGTAAATAATGAGCTAAGTTTCGATAGGAAAGAATATTTCCACCAATACCATGAATGCAGAATAAAGGCGGTCTCGAACCGTTGGGTTGAATGGCAACTAGAGATGACCACGTTGCCGACCATCCTTGCTGGCGCAAAAGATTGGCTAATTGCTCGATAGTCGGAGCATCAAAAAGAATAGATAAGGGAAAATTTCGCTTAAATATTTTTTCTATTTTGGCAAATAATCGGACGGCTAAAAGAGAATGACCGCCTAATGTAAAAAAGTTATCTCGAATGCCGATCGGCTGGGTTGCCAATATGCTCTCCCAAATTTTCGTTAATTCTAATTCTAATTCATCCCGGGGAGCGACAAAATTATGGTTGTGATAACGGGGTAACTCGAGAGAAGAAAGATGTCGCCGATCTAATTTACCGTTGGGATTTCGCGGCAAAGCATCTAGTAAAATAAACAGACCGGGTATGGCATATTCCGGTAATTTTTTTGCTAGAAAATTGCGTAATTTTTCTTGAATTTCCGATGATTTATCCGAACTTGAATAAGTATTGCTTAAAGCAATATAAGCTACCAAATTATTATCTTTTGGTAAATCTTCTCGGGTAATTACGACAATTTCTTTGACTGCTGGATGCTGAGTTAGAGTTGCTTCTATTCCCTCTAGTTCGACTCGAAAACCTCGGATTTTGATGCGGCGATCGCTCCGTCCGACAAACTCGATTATTCCTTCGGGTAAGTAACGAGCCAAATCTCCTGTTTTATAAAGGTGAGAGATCTCGGCAAAAGGGTTAATAATAAATTTCTTTCGAGTTAGTTCTGGGCGATTGAGATAACTCCGTACTTGGCGTTTTCCCGTTACGCAAAGCTCCCCAATTTCTCCGGCTGATACTGAGCTTAAATTTTCGTCAAGTAAGAAAATTTGAGTATCGTCAAGTGGTTTTCCTAGCGGTACAATTCCTGTTTTTTGGCTAAACCCTTCAGGAATCATATAATAACTTACTGTTCCCGTGGTTTCGGATTGGGAGTAAAGATTAACCATTTGAGCGGGATGTTGGAGTTGGTAGCGCCAATTGTGGGGAATCTCCCACCCTAAAGGTTCTCCCGTGACTAAAATTAATCGTAAGGAATTTTGCAGCAGATCCAGTCTTATTTCATTGTCAAGTTCCTGTAAAACATTAATACAGAATTGCCAGATTGTCGGTACGGTATCCCAGATCGTGACTTCTGCATTTTTCATCAGTTGAAAAAGCTGGCTGGGATCTTGTCGCTGCTGCCTATTGGCAATCACTGATGTTGCACCAATAAATAAGGGTAGTAATGTTTGCCTCACTCCTGCTGAAAAGGCAAAAGATGCTGTATGTAAGTAGCGATCGCTTGCCTCAATTCCTAAAGGCTTTTCAAGCGAACGAATATAAGAAGATAAACTATAATGAGGAATACAAACGGCTTTCGGCTGACCTGTCGAGCCGGACGTATAAACGGCATAGGCGAGATTATTAGAAGTGACTCGACTGGTTAGATTTTCTAAACTTTTTCCCTCGATCGCGGTTTGATTTGCCTCGAGATCGATGAATTTTATGGCTGAATCTGAAACTATATTACCAATTTCTTTGCGAGTGATGACCAAGGGAACGTTGGCATCTTTTAACATAAATAATAAACGCTCTGCTGGATAATCTGGATCTAAGGGTAAGTAAGCGCCACCGGCTTTAAGAATAGCAAGAATCGCGATTGTAAATTCGCAAGAGCGTTCCAAACAAATTCCAATTAAAGTATTGGGTTCGATCTGAAATTGCTCGAGATAATGGGCCAGTTGATTGGCTCGTTGATTGAGTTCTCGATAAGTGAGCTGTTGGCGATTATCTACGATCGCGATCGCCTCGGGATTGCTTTCGACTCGTGCTTCAATTAACTGGTGAAAACAGAGTTCTTCTGGATAAGATTGTGGAACAATAATCTCTCTCGGGTATTCTCGCTGTCGCTCCGTTCGACAAGGCAATAAAACTTCTCCTTCTCCTGTCGTTGTCAGTTCTCCCAGTTGATTTTTGCCGGTAATTTTGACTTGAACTAAAATTCCCGATTCTCGTTCTGTTTTTTTAATAACCGTTCCTTCATACCAAACCGTATCTCCATACAAAACTGGAGCAATCATTTGTACGGACAAGCGTTTGAGATGGCCGCGATCGCCCATCCAGTTTGTTAGTAATGGTGCCAGCCAAGCAAAGCGCATGACGCTATTATCAAAGGGTGCGGGCATTCCCCGTTGTTTGGCTAAAAGAAAATCCTCATGATGTTGAGAGTTTTTAACCGACCAACCCGTTATCGGGTTTTTAACCACAGTATGAGGCGCTTTGAGACCATCGCGATACCCTAAAACCCCAGGGCGATAAGAGGGACCGATTGCGGCTTGCCAACAAATCAAATCACCAACAGTGAAAGG
>JBFRWJ010000026.1:0-10035 GCA_051439525.1 Spirulina sp.
GTATTTATAGTGCCTTTATCTCTTGGCAGAAATATCCAGCATTTCAGCAAAAACTCGCCGAAATTATAGAGCGATATTCATGAATTTTCTGAAAGATTTTGAGTAATTTTCTGTAAATAAAGATATAATAGTTCTATGGTATGCGATCGAACCACTATGAGTACAATTCAAACCAAAATTCCTACAGAGACTTGGGTAATCGCAACTTGGGAGGAATATCTTCAAGCGGCCGAAAATCCAGATTATGAAAAAGCAAAGTTTTACTACAACAACGGAAAACTCAGAATTGAAATGTCACCCCTTGGAAATGACCACGCTAGCGACCATTCAATTATTAATCATGGGATTCATTTATATGCTGCCTTAAAAAATCTGGACTTAAATGGCAAAGATAATTGTACCTACCATAAAACAGATTGCAAGAGCGCTCAACCCGATCTATCGTTTTATATTGGCAAAATAGCAAATGCCGTTCCCTATGGTACGAATGCGATTCAACTCGATCTCTATCCTCCTCCCAATTTAGTGGTGGAAATTGCCAAGAGTTCTCTTTCTGACGATAAAGGAGAAAAGCGACTGCTTTATGAAGATTTAGAAGTGCAAGAATATTGGATTATCGATGTCAAAAATGTGAAAATCATTGCCTTTACGATTGAAAAAGAAGGCAGTTACAGAATTAAAACATCAGCAGTTTTACCCAATTTAGACATAGCTTTATTAGAGGAGGCTCTCAGACGCACTCGGCAAACCAATCACGGTAAGGTCAGCGCATGGTTATTAGAACAGTGGCAAAATTAGGCAAA
The DNA here is from genome assembly GCA_051439525.1 of Spirulina sp. Taxonomy (GTDB): domain Bacteria; phylum Cyanobacteriota; class Cyanobacteriia; order Cyanobacteriales; family Spirulinaceae; genus CCY15215. The sequence goes on from JBFRWJ010000026.1 coordinate 804, forward strand.
TAATCTTTTATTTTGTCCCCAAAAATTACGATCGCGGCGATCGTGCTAGAGATGAGTGAATATTGAGTAATGTGGTTTTCTCTCAATGTTTTAGCTAAAATTAAGAACAGTGCCTAAATATAAACGCTTGAAAGTTCGAGAAGTTTGGTTTTGGAAACAAGAGAAAATTTCAGTTTATGTATTGCAGAATGCAGATAATGAAGAGAAAATAGGATACGAACTCAAAAACAAAAGTGAATTATTACCCGATTTGGACTTAAAAAGGTTAATCCATTGCGTGTTAATTCCGTCCAAAGTGGAAGCGATGAACGAGTTTTTAAAAACCATTCAAGCCACATCGTAGATCGTGTAGGTTGGGTTGCGCAAAGCCAAACCCAACACCACCCCGAGAGAATGTTGGGTTTCGTGCCTTGCCTCAACTCAACCTACTTTTAAAGTAGAGCAAGAGGCGGTTTCAAATGACTCACTCTTTCGCTTCTAACTTAGCCAAGCGAGATTTTAGATCTTGGTTTTCCTTTTTCAGCTTTTCAAATTCCTCTCGCAATTCTTTTACAGCCTTATCCGATCCCAAATTTTTCTGCACTTTTTTAACCGCTTCCTCAGCCATGCGACGGACGCGACCATCTGGAGTTCGATCGGCAAGGGAATTGAGGATCGCGATCGCTGCCGAGGTCTGCATTTGTCCCAGAGCATTAGTAACGGCAACCTGCGTGAGAAAGAAAGACTCTCCCGAAAGCGCCTCCAGTTGTTCCGCGATCGCTTCGACGCGATCGGGGGTTTGTCCGACGGAAACGGCACCGAGGGCGCGAATTGCCGCCAAACGCAAGGCTTGCGGGGTACCCGACCGAGTATATTCGGCAATAATTTCCGCCGCTTCTGGAGAGGTTTTCATCTGACTCAACCCCCCGATCGCTCCCGATCGCACCACTTCATTCCACCCCGATCGCTCCTTTAAAACCTGTTGGAATAAGTCCAAAACCGCCTCTTTCTTCTCCTTTAACGTTCCCGAAATCATACTGCCCAACTTCCGCAATGCTGCGGCTTCTACGTAATAACTCGCATCACCCTTGGTAGCAACTCGTTCAATCGCTTGATAACTTTCTGCTGTTTTGAACTGACTTAAAGACTCAATAACGGCTCGGCGAACTCGAGTATCGCCATCGCTCAAACCCGATCGCAATGCTTCCTCTGCTTGCGCTAATTTCACTTTTGCGAGTTGTTTGGCGACTTCGACGCGAACGCCCCAGAAACCATCCGATCGTAAGGATTTTTCTAAGGCATTTACCACCTCTAAACCGCCTTTTTTGGCCAAAGCCGTTGCTGCATAAATTCGCGAAACCGGATCGGGATCGTACTGTAATTGTGCCTTCAATTCGGCAACGGGATATTCTAAAACTACGGTTTTTAAGAAATAATTCCCCACATCAAAACTAAAGAATTGTGGTTTTTTAGCTAAGGGAAAATAAAACGTTTGTTCGAGCAAATTAACTCGCACGTTTAGGATTTGTTGGGAAACTTTTTCTTGGGCATCGATGTAACCAAAAGCAATCGGAATTTTCAGATCGAATAATTCGCGATCGCTCCCCATTGAATCGCTTTTAGTTTGGGTTTGTTTGACCGTCACTTTTGCCAAATTATTTTCTCGATCCCAACTATAGGACACTTTAAAATCGGGATGTCCGCCTCGAAAAACATAGGAATCAAATAAAAAGGCTAAATTCCGTCCCGTTGCTTTTTCAATAGCGCGCAACAAATCGATTGTTTCTACCGTATTATGGGCATTATCGCGGATAAAAGTTTGGATGGCACGATCGAAGAGGTCGTCCCCCAAAATCCCGCGAATCATGTGGTAAACGCAAGCTCCTTTCTCGTACAGATGGCGATCGTATAATTCAATCGCTTCTCGATAAATATTGGTCACGATGGGACGACGATAGCGGGACTTATCTTCCTTTAAATAATTGCGCGCTTCTTGTAATAAATAATAAGCGCCGTCCTCTTGGCTGTATTCGCGTTCTACCCACTGGACTTCCGAATAAGAAGCCGCTCCCTCTTTAATCCACGCATGAGACCAATGCTTGATGACCACAAGATCTCCAAACCATTGATGTGCCAGTTCGTGAACGACTAAACTTTCCGTGCGCTCGTTATCTAAAGCCGCTCGTTCGTATAATAAACAGCGATCGGTTAAAAGAGTAGTGGAAGTATTTTCCATGCCGCCAAAAATAAAGTCAGCGACGCAAACTTGCGCGTATTTGGGGAAAGGATAAGAATAACCGTATTTCTGGGAGAGAAATTCCATCATTTGTGGCGTTTTGCCCATACTGCGATCGCCATCTTCTTCCCGTCCTTTTTCCACGTAATACAAGACGGGAATGCCGTTCCATTCTGTTTTAATTTCGGCAAAATCTCCGACAGCCAGAGCGATCAAATAGGAGGGATGAATGTGTTTTTGCTGCCAATGATAAATGGTTTCTTCCCCAACATTTTCTTTGGCAATGAGTTCCCCATTAGAAATCGCCGTTAAAGGTTGGGGAACGCGAACGCGAATTTCTGAAGAGGCCAATTGTCCGGGATAGTCAAAACAGGGAAACCAGAAACGAGAATCTTCATCCTCTCCTTGCGTCCAAACCTGGGGTTCGCGATCGCTCTCCTCGGGAATCACAAAATACAATCCTCGTTGGGGGTTTTCCAAACGATAAGCGATCGCGATTTGTAGGGCTTCTTCTGTTGTCGGTTCGATTAATTCAACATTCAGTCGTTCGCCATCATAATCGAACGGTTGCACGATTTCCCCGATTTTGACCGATTCCACGTTTAAATCGATCGCGTCTAAAGTTAAGAAACGAATTCCTCCATGAATGGGTTTTAGCGTTATCGTACAAATTCCCTTAACACATTTTTGGGAGATGTCAAGCGCTAAATCGAGAAAAATGTGTTCGACGCGTCCGGGGCGATCGGGATTGTAGTGAGGCTTTGCTCCCGGTAATTCAAAAGATTTGCGATCGTTGTTTTCAGAATCGAAATAAAAGTATGCCATTCTTGACAAAATCTAAAATTTGCATGGGGTTTGGGGAAATTTCCCAATTCACTTTACAGGGTAGCGCGGATCGGTTCCCATGGGAGTGTTCGCGATCGCCGATGTTTAAAAATTCGTGATACTTGAATTCCGTATATATACTCTTGTTCCAAGTTAGGCAAAATCGTTAAGATTAAGTAGTTCTACATCTACAGTGCGAGATGGCTCAGTATTTTTCTCGATCTGGAACGAGGATTAACACATATTTTCTCAAACGCACAACCCGAGGCCAATTCTTTTTAAGGAATCGAGATTGTCGTTTGGGAAAAAGAGAAAAGAATCGGCATCGTGAGAGAAAAAATTGAGTGATGAGGGGTAGTCTAGGGAAAAAAAATGGAATTGCCATTAGTAAAGAGTTCTTTTATTGATTAGACTGAATACAGAGCGAACAATCGGCAAAAAATCGATGCTAGATTGCCAAAATTGCTGGGTTTATCGGCGATCGTTGCGTCTATTGGGAGAAAAACATGACGACGATTTTAGTAATTGACGATCAAAAAGCAATCCGGACGCAGATCGTAGCAATTCTCCGGTCAAAGCAGTATCAAATTCTCGTGGCCGAAAATGGGGAAGCGGGCATCGAATTGGCAACGCACAAGCACCCCGATCTCATTCTCTGTGATGTGATGATGCCGGGACTCAACGGTTACGAGATCTTGGATCGCCTGCGGGCTAATCCCAAAACAGAAACCATTCCTTTTATTTTCATGACGGGACTCTCAGATAAAGAGAGCAATCGCAAGGGCATGGAACTCGGGGCGGACGATTATCTCGCTAAACCTTTTACACCCGATGAATTATTGGGAGCGATTAAAACCCGGCTGAAAAAACAAGAAGTCTTTGCCCGTCTGGCCCGACAAGAATTAGATGAATTGCGCGAGAATATTCGCAGTGCCCTTCCTCACGAATTAAGAACGCCCCTCAATAGTATCCTCGGGTTTTCGGATCTTTTGCTCTGCGACTTGGAAAACTTGAAGCAAACCGATATTCGCGACATGCTCGAACAGATTTATCACTCCGGTCAGCGCTTGTATCGAACGATTCAGAATTTTCTTCTTTATGCCGAATTAGAATTAGCCTTTAGCGATCGCTCTTCTCTGGGACAAAATTATCCCACGACTTTAGTGGAAGGAACGATTTCGGATCGAGCAAAAGTGCAGGCTCTCAAACTCGGACGCTTGCGAGATTTGGAGTTAGATTTGCACGATGGCTACTTGGCAATTTCCTTGGAGTTACTGGCCAAATTGGTGGAAGAATTGAGCGACAATGCCTTTAAATTTTCGGCTCCGGGTACCCCCGTGACCATTGCGAGTCAGATTGTCGGCGATCGCTTTATCTTATCGGTACGGGATAAAGGCCGGGGAATGACCCCAGAACAGATTGACAAAATTGGCGCGTACTTACAATTCGAGCGTAAAATCTACGAACAGCAAGGTTCGGGCTTGGGCTTAACCATTGCCAAGCGCATTGCCGAATTATCCGGCGGTCATTTGAGTATTGAAAGCGTCCCTCATCATTACACGATCGTGGGAGTTTCTTTTCCGCTTGCGAAGGACAGTTAATTGTCTTCGAGAAGAGGGTTCGTAAAGGATTGTATCTCTCTCTCCTCATTCGGGTTCTCCAACGGCTCGGGAGAGGAAGGAATTCCCGGCACATCTGAAGGGAAAGAAGAAGGGGGTAAAGTCTCCTCGGTATTGCGGCTTTTGGGTAACGTGGCTAAAGCAACGCGATCGCCTCCCACTTCTCGCAGAATGTCCAAAATTTGTACGACTTCATCATAACGCGCCTCTTTAGAAGCCGAAAGCACCATCAATCCATTGGGTTTGATCCGGACGTAGTTTTCCACGGCTTGAGAAAGTTGTTCTTTGGTACTCATGGGCTGTTGTTCCACATAAATCTGACCGAACTCATCCAAGCTGATTAAGAGGATTTCTCGCATTTGCGTCGTCCCCGTACTCGCTTTGGGCAAATCCAAACTGATTGCCTGTTGTCGCGATACGTCCACGGCAGCCAGAATAAAAAATGTCAGAATACAAAAGATCACGTCAATGAGGGGAACGATCTCGATGCGAACCTCTTGCATAAAATGCTCGTCTTGCCAGAGCTTCAGAGGATGCACTTTAACGGGAATAGGACGAGAATATTTTTTAGGCATACAACAAATAACCAATAACAAACAACAAATAACACAAAATTATTCAACAAATTTTTTCGGTGTTGCTTCAATTGTATAGGGAGGCGTTTCTACATCTAACCATCTTTGGCGATAGAGAACTTCCAGATCGCTGCCTGCCTTGCGAAAAACCCGGATCTGACCGAATAAAAAGGCTTGAAAAAGACGGTAAAAGGCCAAACTCACAATCGCGACGACTAATCCCGCCGCCGTAGAAATCAGAGATTCGCCAATTCCTAGGGTAACCCCTGCGGTGGCCGCCGTTCCCAAATCGCTGATGCGAATTTCTCCTAAAGAGTTAATCAACCCCAAAACGGTTCCCAATAATCCTAAAAGGGGAGCCAAGGCAATCACCGCTTCTAAAATTTTGTCACCTCGCCGCATCAAAGCCAATTCATCATCGGCTGCTGCTTCCATCGCTAAATGAAATACGTCGGGTTCGGGGTTAACCAATTGTAAAGGCGCGTAGAGAAAGCGTCCCATGGGATGATCGCGGTAATCTTTGGCAATTTCCACCGCAGCATCCCAGTTCCGATAAGCCGCTTCCATGACGCTGGAAAGAATTTGACGTTCTTGGAGAAGAACGCGACCCCAAAACCAGAGACGGTCAAAAATTGCTCCCATCGCTAAAATCGAGAGAAATAAAAGCGGCCAGATGGCGACTCCACCTTTATCGATAATGTCTTCAAAGGTCACGGCTGTTCTTTCCTCCTAACCCACGCATTCACCCTAGCAAACTCTATTCAATCATAGAAATCTCTCTCTATTTCGAGAAAGATTTCCCTAACCAGCACCTTTAAGAAAAATCAATTTTTCCCCGAGATCGGTTTCGAGTCTTCAAAATCACCGATAATAGAATTGAACTGCCCCAAAAATTGAGCGATAGAACGAAGCTCTCTTGTTCTGAGTCGTGTTGCGATGGGTAGGGTGAGAGATTGATTTGATTTGATTAAAGCGCGATCGCTGGTCTTCCCCCCATCAAGCAAGAGTAATGTGGTCGTGAGGAATAGCGATCGCCAGCATCCAACAGACTTTGCATGACATTGCCCGCGCACCGTGGAAATGCAAAGGAGGTATTATGAATCTCAGTCAATCACTTTTTAAGTCGGGTGTTGCTCTGGGAACGCTTCTGGGTCTCGTCGCCTTTTCTCATCCAGTCTTTGCCGCTCCCGTCAACGTCCAAACCTTAGCCTCGGCCAGTAACGCCTCTCGAGGAGAAGCCGGGGCGAGAATTCCGGCCTCAGCCTTAATCAACGTCTTAGTCACTTCCCGCAATGGCAATCCCGTCAGCAATCTGGGCGCGAACGCGGGCAATGGCAATAGCGCGATCGGCCTTCCCACCGGTTGGACTCTCGATATCGTCACCGTCCCCCCTGGGGGATGTCTCGTCACCCCCACTCAGTTTTCCAACCAACGCGATGGCACCTACTCCATCCGGGTGGTGCCCTTTGTGAATAATGCGCGTTGTCGTTGGCTCTCGGGAGACTATATCTACAGGATTCAGATCGATACCCCGGCGACAGATGGCAGTGCCTTGGGAGTTCTCAACATTCCCTAATCCGTGCAACATTTAACCTCACCAAATCTGTTCATTACTGAAAATACCTGATGATAGTATGGCATTACCAAACGGTAAAGGCTGTTGCCTGCAAAGCTAATCCTTGAAGAACTAGCGCTTTTTCACCTTTCTTTCCTCTTAAAAGCAGGGAAAATGTTTTCAGAAGGGTAGTGCCGTTATCCAAACTCTCTTCCGCTTGGCAGCTAAAATTACCAAACTGTTTCCGAAAGGTGTTGTCTTTGTATTCTACCAGACTCAGAGTCGTTTTTGAGCGTTTAAATTTTCAAAAACAAAACAATGAATAGGTTTAATTAGGTTTTTGGCTAATAGTTACGCCTCGTCGTCGCCTTCGACTTGCGCTCGATATTCGCTGGCGTCGATCGTTTCTAGCTCCTCGTCGGGGTTGTCGAGGCGAATTTTGAGCAACCACCCCTCTCCATAGGGATCTTCCGCGATCGCTTCGGGGGTATCGAGTAAGGGGTCGTTGCGATCGATGACCGTACCGGAAACGGGAGACTTGAGATCTTCAACCGCTTTGACCGATTCAATTGTGCCAAAGGTTTTCCCAGTTGCCACCGCATCTCCCACTTCGGGTAACTCTAAAAAGACAATATCCCCTAATTGGTCAACCGCAAAAGCGGTAATCCCTACGGTGCCGATTTCACCATCCAAGCGCACGTATTCATGGGTGTCAAGATACTTAATATCTTCAGGATATTCAAAAGCCATCTAAAATCTACCTCTATCGAAAGATTGGGGAAATTTTCTGCAATGCACGAAGCACGATTCTGATTCTCCCTAGAATATAAGCAAGCACCATACAGCGTAAATAAGTATATTTGCACTAAACAAGATGAGGATTTTAGAGCGATCGCCAGCCAAAAGATAAAGATTGAGGACAACTTCTTAACGAATCCGAAAAAACTGACTTTCGCGGGACAATAGGGGACTATAATGCAAACCTTAATAGCCCCAGCGCAACCCCTTCCTCGATCATGCAATTGTCCCCCCATCCAACCGATTCCCTCACTCTGACGACAAATTCCCCCGATCGCCCGTCCTCGAATCCGCAAAATTCTGTTTCTCGCCCCGTGGCAAGACGCACGAAAATCGTAGCCACAGTGGGCCCTGCAACCCTCAAACCCGATGTTCTCCGTCGTTTAATTGAAGCTGGGGCAACCACCCTACGCCTGAATTTTTCCCACGGGACTCACGACGATCACCATCGCGCCATTCGCCTCATCCGTCAACTGGCTTTTGAATTGGATCGACCGGTGGGCATTCTCCAAGATTTACAAGGACCGAAAATTCGCCTCGGCAAATTTGAATCGGGAGCGATACAAGTGGCCAAAGGCGATCGCTTTATCCTCACCAGCCATCCAGTTTCCTGCAATCGCGAAATTGCTTTCGTCAGTTACAAGCGCTTGACCGACGAAGTTCCCGCCGGCGCCACGATTCTCCTCGACGATGGCAAAGTAGAAATGGTGGTGGAGAATGTCGATCGCGAGAACAAACAACTTCATTGTCGCGTAGTGGTGGCAGGCAAACTGTCCAACAACAAAGGCGTTAATTTTCCCAATGTCTCCCTCTCCGTCAGCGCCCTGACGGAAAAAGATCGCAAAGATTTAATGTTTGGCTTGGATCGGGGAGTAGATTGGGTGGCCTTGAGTTTCGTCCAACGCCCGCAAGATATTTTAGAAATTAAAGAACTCATCGCCAGTGCGGGAAAATCGGTTCCCGTGGTGGCCAAAATCGAAAAACACGAAGCGATCGAGCAAATGGAAGCCATTCTCTCCCTCTGCGATGGGGTAATGGTCGCCCGAGGGGATTTAGGGGTAGAATTGCCTGCCGAACAGGTTCCCATGCTGCAAAAACGCCTGATCGCTATGGCCAATCAATTGGGCATTCCCGTAATTACAGCGACCCAGATGCTCGATAGCATGGTCAATAGCCCCCGTCCTACCCGTGCTGAGGTGTCGGACGTGGCCAATGCCATTTTGGACGGAACCGATGCGGTGATGCTCTCCAATGAAACCGCCGTAGGGAATTATCCCGTCGAAGCCGTAGCGACGATGGCTAAAATTGCCAATTGCGTCGAACCTCAGATGTTGCGCGATCGCGCCGTCAAGACAACCACGCGATCGATTCCCAATGCCATCTCTGGGGCAGTGAGTCATATTGCCAAGCAACTCGATGCCGCCGCAATTATGACCTTAACCAAAACCGGAGCCACTGCGCGCAATGTCTCGAAATTTCGTCCCCATACTCCGGTTCTTGCCATTACCCCTCACGTAGATGTAGCCCGACAATTACAACTGGTTTGGGGAGTCAAGCCCTTATTGGTTTTAGATTTACCTTCGACTAGCCAAACCTTCCAAGCCGCCATTAATGTCGCCCAAGAAAAACAACTTCTCTTAGATGG
>JBFRWJ010000027.1:0-11413 GCA_051439525.1 Spirulina sp.
GCATTAGGGGATTTAGATGCGGAGTTGGGCTTTGCGGGTTTAGCGGTGAATACGGGGGCAAAATCCGCCTTGGCAAGTTTGTGGTATGTCTCCGATGGGGGAACGTTGAATTTGATGGGAGAATTCTATCGCCATCTCAACGATCCCGAGGTCACCATTAAAGCCGAAGCCTTGCGACGGGCGCAAGTTGCCCTGATTCGCGGCGAAAGTTTGACCGGGACATTTTGGGAGGAGATTGTCCGTTCGCGAAGCGTGGCTTCAGCCGTATCGCCCGAGTGGGGAGAGGCGAACCGATCGCGGTTAGAAGAATTTCGCGATCGCGATTTCTCTCATCCCTACTATTGGAGTGCCTTTACTTTAGTTGGCTCTCCTTGGTAATCTCTTAAGCCAGTAAGCACTCGCCATTGGGACACAAATCCTTTAACTCAATGGGAACGGGTTTGACCTTCCAAATCTCCTCGCAATACTCCCGAATGGAGCGATCGCTGGAAAATTTACCCATCCGCGCCACATTTAAAATTGCCATGCGCGTCCAATTTTCTTGCTCCCGATAGGCCTGAGCGACCCGATCCTGACAGTCAATATAAGACTGATAATCGGCAAAGAGCAAATAGGGATCGCCATAGAGTAAAGAATCCACCAAAGGTTTAAAGAGATTGGTATCCCCGTGAGAGAAGAAACCCGATTGAATCAAATCGATCGCTTCGCGTAAAGATTCATTCCCGTGATAGTAATCCCAAGGATTGTAACCTTGTGCTTTTAACTCATAAACTTGCTCGGTTGTCAAGCCAAACAGGAAGAAATTTTCCGCCCCAACTTCTTCGCGAATCTCTACGTTAGCCCCATCTAAAGTGCCAATGGTTAAAGCACCATTAAGGGAGAATTTCATATTTCCCGTCCCCGATGCTTCTTTTCCCGCCGTCGAAATTTGTTCCGATAAATCTGCCGCCGGATACACGCGCTGACTGTTGGTGACGTTATAATCCGGCAGGAAAATCACCTTCAAGCGATCGCGCACGTCGGGGTCATTATTCACGACTTCACCAACCGAATTAGCCAGCTTAATCATTAATTTAGCCAAGAAGTAACCCGGTGCTGCTTTACCACCAAAAATAAAGGTGCGCGGGACAATATCGAGATTCGGATCCCGTTTGAGACGATTGTAGAGGGTGATAATATGCAAGACATTCAAATGTTGGCGCTTGTACTCGTGAATGCGCTTTGACTGAATGTCAAAAATCGAATCGGGGTTAACCTTAATCCCTTGCGTTTTTTCAATGTATGCCGCCAAATCTTGCTTGATATCGTGCTTGATTTGTCGCCATTGCTGACGGAATTTCTCATCTTCGGCAAAGGCTTCCAGTTTTTTGAGATTTTCCAAATGTACGATCCAACTATCGCCAATTTTGCTGTTAATCAGTTTGGTCAGTCGGGGATTAATTAACACCATCCAACGACGGGGCGTAACCCCATTGGTTTTATTGGTAAATTTCTCCGGCCATAAGTCGTAAAAGTCGTGCAAGACATATTTTTTCAACAGTTCTGTATGTAACGCCGCCACCCCATTAATAGCATGACTGCCCACGCAAGCTAAGTTAGCCATGCGAACGGTTTTTCCTCCGCCTTCACCAATCAAAGATAAGCGTTCTAATTTGCCATTATCCCCCGGATATTTAATCCGCACCCGATCCAAAAACCGCCGATTGATTTCATAAATCATCTCTAAATGCCGCGGAAGCAAGCGACCGAAAAGCTCAACCGACCAAGTTTCCAAGGCTTCCGGTAATAGGGTATGGTTGGTATAGGCGAAGGTTTTTTGCGTAATTTCCCAAGCGCGATCCCAGTTTAAATGATGCTCGTCCACTAACAAGCGCATCAGTTCGGCAACTCCGATAGAAGGGTGAGTATCATTGAGTTGGACGGCGAACTTTTCATGGAAGCGATCCAAACTTTTTCCGGCAGCAAGATGGATGCGAATCATATCTTGCAGGGAACAAGAAACAAAGAAATATTGTTGCGTTAGGCGCAATGCTTTCCCTTGAATGGGCTCGTCATTGGGATAGAGAACTTTGGTGACATTTTCCGAAACAATTTTTTCATCAACGGCACCGTAATAGTCCCCCACATTAAAGGCTTGGAAATCAAACGATTCCGGTGCTTCTGCTTTCCAGAGGCGCAACGTATTCGCCGTACTGACCTGATATCCTAAAATTGGCGTATCGTAGGGAATGCCCTTAATGGCTTCATAAGGTACCCAACGCACTCGATAATTGCCGTCGTTATCGGTGTAAGATTCCGTATGACCCCCGAGTTTGACCGTAACCGCTTCCTCCGGACGGGCAACTTCCCAAGGATTGCCGTAACGCAACCATTTATCGGTAATTTCCACCTGCCAACCGTCGTGAATTTCTTGGTCGAAAATGCCAAATTCGTAGCGAATGCCATAACCGATCGCGGGAATTTCCAGTGTAGAAAGTGAGTCCATGTAACAGGCAGCCAAACGTCCCAAACCGCCATTTCCTAACCCCGGCTCTTCTTCCTGTTCGATCAATTCTTGCATATCCAAACCGGAATCGGCAACGGCTTGGTTCATCCGCGCGTACAGTCCCATGTTGATCAAGTTATTGGCTAAGTGAGGCCCGACGAGAAACTCTGCCGAGAGATAGCAAACGACCTTGACATCTTCTCGGATGTAGGTTTGGATCGTGTTTAGCCAGCGTTGCAGAAGGCGATCGCGCACGGTGTAAGCCAGTGCCATGTAATAATCATTTTTGGTCGCCGTCCCCGGAAACTTGCCCTGAAGGTAGAACAGGTTATCGGCAAAGGCGCGTCGGAAGGTTTCGATACTCAACCCGGTGCGATCGTCTTCCACGATGATTTGGGGTTTGAGGCTGGAATCAAGAGCTTGGTTCATGGGTTTGTCATCTCCCGTAAGAATGAATCCGGCAAGGTTTCAGAGAATATTTAATTTTAAGCGGGCGAGTTTGTAGTGAAATCGGGTATCTGCTAACACCCAACAGTGTATCTCAGAATTGGTATATTGTTCCTTGATAATTGATAATACGATCGCCCCTCCAGAAACGGTATAATTGAGCGATTGCTATTCTCGAGTTCGTGCAAACCATTAATCTCCCCACTTGGATTACCATTTCTCGATTGTTGGGGGTTCCTTTTATCTTCTTTGTTCTTCAAGATCCGAGCGATCATCATCGTCTCGTCGCCTTGGGAATTTTTCTCCTCGCCGCAGGGACGGATTGGTTGGATGGGTATTTAGCGCGCAAACTCGACCAAATCACCGACTTGGGGAAATTTCTCGATCCCTTGGTCGATAAATTATTGGTTTTTGCGCCTTTGTTGATTTTTATTCAATGGGGAGTCGTCCCGGCATGGGGAGTCTTTTTAATCTTGGCACGAGAACTGGCGATCGCGGGCTGGCGAGTCAATCAAAAAATAATTTCTGGAGCGAATATTTGGGGTAAATTGAAAACCGTCGTGCAAATCCTTGCTATTTCGTTTTTAATGGCACCTTTACCGGAGTCTTGGCAGTTTTTCAGCCTCTGCTTGTTTTGGTTTGCCGTTCTACTCACCTTAATCTCTGGGTTTTTATACATTTTACCCCCTGGGGTTAAACCAGGGACAACAGGGTTTTAAAATCTGCTAAGATTTCTGCCTCGTTTTCCGGGGTTAAAATGGGAACGTGAACGAACAAGCAAGAAGCTGAAGACTGGGAAGCCTGCAAATAATCCAACACCTCAAAATATAACCCCTCACAAACAAATTGTCCGGCATCGTGACTGATTTGTGTCATTTTGAGTTGAGAGACGAGATTGGGCAAATCGATCGCGGTTTTTAAGCATTCTTTTCCCCGACGAGCATTAGATTCTACCGTCAGAATCCGGCGAGATTCTGCCATGCCGCAACAAACAACGCGATCGCATTGAACTTCTTGCAGCACGGCGATCGTTTTTTGACTCGCTTTTTCGATGTCCACAGGCAAACCCCGCAGAAAGATGAGTGCTAAATCGGTAAACATTTCCTCTTGAACTCGTGCAAGTAAATCATCAGAGGAATTCGATTTTTGGTGGGACATCCACGTTTGAAAGGAAGTTACAAGAACCGTTTTCATTGCTCATTGTTCATTGATTATTGGGAATGGGGAATGGGGAATGGGGAATGGGTAATCGTTCATTGAAATCACAAGTCGGGAAAAACTTCTCGTACTGCCGGATGAACGATCTGGTTGTGTTTAATATTAACCCCCAAAGCCAGGGACGAATCCATCATCACCGCTTCTAACCCGTAATTCGCCAATTTCATCGTGTAAGGCAACGTACTATTGTTTAAGGCTTGAGTCGCCGTCCAAGGCACAGCACCGGGCATATTGGGAATACCGACGTGAACGACTCCTTCTTCTACATAAGTGGGATTGCTGTGAGAAGTCGGGCGCAGGGTTTCGATGCAGCCTCCCTGATCCACTGCCACATCTACGATAACCGACCCCGATCGCATCTGAGCCACCAAACTGCGAGAAACTAAGGTGGGCGCCCGTTTCCCAACAACTAACACCGCTCCGATCGCTAAATCGGCATCTTTGACGGCTTCTTCAATTTGGGCGGGACTGCTATACAGTAATTCCACTCGCGACCCAAACAAACCTTCCAAATAATTCAAGCGTTCTATATTAATATCGAGAATTCGGACTTGCGCCCCCAAACCCACCGCGATTTTAGCCGCTTCCGTCCCCACGACTCCCCCTCCGAGAATCGTCACGCAACCCGGTCGCACTCCCGGAATGCCCCCTAACAGCACGCCTCGCCCCCCTTGTTGCTTCTCGAGGTAGCGCGCCCCCAATTGGCTTGCCAACCGCCCGGCAATGATGCTCATGGGGGCGAGGAGGGGTAATTTACCATTGGGGAGAGCAACGGTTTCATAGGCAATTCCCACGACCCCGGATTTTAGGAGCGCCTCCGTTAGCGGGCGATCGGCAGCCAAGTGAAGATAAGTGAATAAAATTTGGTCTTTTTGCAAGAACTCGTACTCCGAAGAAAGAGGCTCTTTCACTTTAACCACCATCGGCTTATCCCACGCCTCGGAAGCCGTCGAGACAATCGTTGCCCCGGCTTTTTCGTAGTCCTCATCCCTAAACCCCGAGCCTTGTCCTGCTTGGGTTTCCACAAAAACCCGGTGATTTTGTCCGCACAACACGCGCACGCTACTCGGACTCAACCCGACGCGAAACTCTTGGTCTTTAATTTCTTTAGGAATACCAATATCCATAATTTTGCTCCGGATTTGCCCTGACAATCGAGACAACACCCCCATAACGGGAAAGTTCCTATACTGTACACGATCTTTCAAAATTGCCAAGGATCCTAGGAAACATTATCGAATCAGGCAATAATTAATTGTTAGATCATTGTTTATTGTTCATTGTTCATGGAAATGAGCGAACGCTCCCTGCAACTCCTACTCATCGACGACGATCCCATCTTTTCCTTGGGTTTGGCGACGGCTTTGGCTGGATTTAACGATTGGCAAATCCGCGATCGCGTCGATACGGGAAGTGCATTATCAACATTAGCAGAACTAAACGACCGGGAAAATTTAATCATCATTGCCGATATTCCCGCCCCGGATCGAGCGATCGATCCCTTACAATTTTTCCAGCAACTCAAAATAAACTATCCCGCTCTTCCCTTGCTTTTGTTAACCGCGACCCGGGATACCCGCCTCTTAAAATCCCTACGTACTTTAGGGATTGAAGGATATCGCCCGAAAGGCACGACGGTGGAAGAATTAACCCCGGTTTTGCGGCAAATGGGAGTCAGAAATACAGCATGGCCGGAACAAATTTCCACGGCTTTGCAACCCCTCAATTTATCATTATCCGTTCCCCAATCTCCCCCGCAATGGCTCTTTAACTTACGGCGATCGGGACTGTCTCAAATTGAAGCCAATCTAGCTCTCGTTCAGCAACAATTAGAGCGGAAAAATTTACCCACCTTTGATTGGTTCTATTGGCAAGGTCGCCAAAGAGAACTTAAAATCGCGCGATCGCTCGTCGATCGCCTGCTTCCCGTAGAGGTTGCGATCGCCCCGCCCCTAGAGCGAGAACCCCCTCAAAATCCTCCTTCTCTTGCCAAAACCTCTAGCGAACTGGTTGCCATTCCTTCTCCCTTAGAAGGACTTCTCGGCAAGATTCAATTAGGCATTAAAAATAAAACCAAATTAACCCTAGAACTGGATATATTACAACAGGATAAACAGCAAGCCCTTCTCGATTTAACAGTTCGACAATTACAAGAACTTTTAGAAGAGTTGCGCGTTCTAAAAGTCACGCGCGAGGAATTGTCATCGAGAATCGAACTCTTTCTCCAAGAGCTATGGCAAAAAACAACCATTACCTTTTGTCTTCAATATTATCCTGAAGAAAAAGAGAACATTTCGCTGGTCGATTTAGTGCAGAAAACTTCCCGAGAGATCGCAGAAAGTCAACTACAACGCATTCCCTTCGTTTGGGAAATCTTAGATTACTTACTTTACGATGCGACCGTCGCGATCGATAATGTTACCTATCGTCACGAGTCCCCCGAAGCCAAGGCAAGAATTGCCGATTTATTAGACCATTTTACCATTTATATTGCCAGAGGAACGATGCAATTTCTCTTAAATCAATTTGCCGAAGATGAGACCATGAAATATAATCTTTACAATCGCCAGTTCATCTCCTCGCGAGAAATTGCTCGCTTGCGCAACGAACTCTCTTGGCAATTTCGTCAGGAACGTTATTTTCTCGAACCCAAAGCCATTTTTGAGAGTCGCTATCGCTTATTGGTTCTCAAAGGCGGACAAATTCAGAGCAAGTCAATTTCTGCCCCTCGTTTGAGGGATTTAGAAGCATTGCGAGGAATTCCCTATCTCGTGACCCTCGCCCTCGAAACCCGAGATGCCCTTGCTCCCAGAGTGCGGGCAATTATTGCCTTTTTAGGAAGTGGTGTCGTCTATGTTTTAACTCAAGTCATTGGTAAAGCGATCGGTTTAATCGGCCAAGGAATTATTCAAGGGTTGGGGAATGTCGTCCAAGAAACCCGTTACCGGAAGAAGTAAAATCGAGTATACTTTCTACTATCAACGATTAACGATTAACGATTAACATGCGCTTGAGTCGGATTTGGAAAACGGGATTATTAGTTTTTGTCGCAATCCTCGCGATCGCCTTATTCGGTCGCAGCGTTCTGACCAACAGCAGTCAGGCAACCCCGGCCTCGCAATTGGTCTTCGTGAGTCCTAGCGATCCTGCTACTTTTAATGCTCCCCTCAATCAATCCGCCTTTAATATTTTTGGATATATTAACGAAAGTTTGCTCGTGCAAAATGGAATCACGACGGAGTTAGAACCGGCTTTAGCAGAATCGTGGGAAATTTCCGAAGATAAGCGCAAAATTACTTTTACTCTGCGAGAAGGGTTGCAATGGTCCGACGGTCACCCCCTCACTGCCGATGATGTGGTATTTTCCTACAATGATGTTTACCTGAACGAAAAAGTACCTACAGGAATTCGAGATATTCTCAGAGTTGGCGATAGCTATCCCTCCGTCCGCAAAATCGACGACCTTCATGTTGAATTTACCGTTCCCGAGCCCTTTGCTCCCTTTTTACGTTATGCTGGCGGTATTTCTATTCTCCCCAAACACGCCCTACAAAAAGCCGTAGAAACCACCGATGAAAATGGCGATTTAGTCTTATTAACCACATGGGGAACCGATACCGATCCCCAAGAAATTGTTGGGGCCGGCCTTTATCGCATGACTGATTATATTCCCAGCCAGCGCGTTATTTTTGAACGCAATCCCTACTACTGGCGCAAAGATGAAGTTGGAAACCCTCAACCCTATGTCAAGCGAATTGTTCTGCAAATTATTGAATCCGATGAAACGCAATCCATTGCCTTTCGTTCGGGAGAATTAGATAATTTAGAAGTGAGACCCGAAGCATTTAGCTTATTGAAAAAAGAGGCAAAACGAGGAAAATATACAATCTATAATGGTGGACCGGCTTCAGACAGTCGCTTTTTTGGCTTTAATCTTTCCAAGGGAAAGAATGAAAAAGGAGAACCTTTTGTCGATCCCATTAAGTCCAAATGGTTTAACGATGTTCGCTTTCGTCAAGCCATCGCCTATGCCATCGATCGCGAGCGCATGAAAAATAATATTTATCGAGGTTTGGGGGCGATCCAACACAGTCCTATTGGCGTATCGAGTCCTTTCAATTTATCCCCAGAAGACGGGTTGAAAACTTATGATTACAATCCTCGGAAAGCTAAAGAATTACTCCAAGAAGCAGGCTTTAAATACAATAATGAGGGACAATTATTAGATGCCGATAATCATCTCGTCAGCTTTAATATATTAGTGAAAGCAGAAGAAAAAACTCGCATTGATGCCGCCGTACAAATTCAACAAGATTTGAAAGCGATCGGCATTCAAGCCGATCCCCCACAAGTTCTCAACTTTAACACGATTTTAGATCGACTTAGAAGTCGGAATTGGGAGGCGTATGTTGGTGGTTTTGGCGGCGGTGGAGTCGAACCTCATAATAGTTTTAATATTTGGTATAGCGGTGGTACTTTACATCAATTCAACCAAGGTCCTTACCCGTGGGAAGAAGAGATTGAGGGGTGGGAAGTGTCCGAATGGGAAAAGGAAATCGATCGCCTCTTTCAAGAAGGTGCCCGAGAGCTAGATGAGTCAAAACGTAAAGAGATTTATGGAGAATTCCAACAAATTGTTGCGGAAAATGTTCCCTTTTTATACTTAGTTAATGCCCTATCCTTAGAAGCCGTTCGCGATCGCATTGAAAATATCAAGTTTACGGCCTTTGGTGGCGCATTTTGGAACTTGTATGAGTTGAAGGTTGAGGAAGAGTAAAAGCCATGTCGACAGAAATTATTTTAGAAATTCCTTTCGACGCGATCGCCTTGGATCGCCATAAGAACGTTGTCCTTTTAATTCAGGTTAAACCCAAACCCTATAAACCTGAAAGAGAAATTGAATTCTTTTTACAAGAGATCAAAGATTATCTAAAAGTCAGTAAAAAATTATCTAAAAGTCAGTAAAAAGCTGTAAAAAATGGAAACACTACAAACAATCTTAGAAGCAGTTTCGGCAGGATATATCACCCCAGAAATTGCCCGCCAAAAACTTCAAGAAACAGGCTATAAGTCTGTTGCTGAATATGCTAAAATTGACCATCAGCGTCAAGAGCGAACCGGCTTTCCTGAAGTGATTTGGGGAAAGGATAAAACCCCAGAACAAATTGCTCGCATTATGGAAGCAATGAGCAAGCATCAATCGGTGATTATGGCAACGCGCGTTGAGGCTAAAATTTATGAAGAAGTCAAAAAAACGATTTCCGATCTTCACTATTATCCAGTTGCAAAAATTTGTGCTTTAGGAAAGCCCAATCCTCAAAAAATGATTGGCAAAATTACAATTTTAACGGCGGGAACTTCGGATTTACCCGTTGCCGAAGAAGCAGCCGTAACGGGAGAATTAATGGGGTTTCCAGTGCAACGTCTTTGGGATGTTGGTGTCTCGGGCGTTCATCGTCTTTTAAACAATCGTCACATTATTGATGAGGCAGATGTGTTAATTGTTGTCGCGGGAATGGAAGGTGCCTTACCGAGTGTTGTGGGAGGATTGGCAAATTGTCCCGTCATTGGTGTGCCGACGAGTATTGGTTATGGTGCTAGTTTTGGCGGTCTTTCTGCTTTATTGTCCATGTTAAACTCTTGCGCGGCGGGTCTTGGTGTTGTTAATATTGATAATGGGTTTGGTGCTGCAATCTTAGCAGGGCAAATCTTACGAACGGCCGCAAAAATTGCTGCGCGCTCTAAGCTAGAGTAAGATTATTATTGAACCGAGCAATATTAAAAATCAAAGTAAATATAACGCAATCCTCCTTCTGGTGCTAAAATCCATACGGAAAATAAACATAAAGGAACTAATATTAACTTTAAATTCCAGTTTAACTGTAAATTTAATCCTCGTTTGGTAAAATAGGCAATTCCCATGCCAGAAAGTAATACTATGATTAATAGAATCAGATCGGAGCGTCCCATTCCCAAAACATCATAATAAACTTTCTGAGTAAATTGTATATCTCCCACATAACCGAAAAAATGGCTGAAGACGAAGAGTGCATCTTTAAGATTGGGAAGGCGGAAAAAAATCCACGCTAAAAAGACAAAACTTTGGGTAGCAAACCAAGCCGTTATCGTACCGGGAATCGTCTGCCACCATGTTTCTAGATTGGGATTAGTTTTACTCTGCGATTCGACAATGCGGTGAACGATCAACGCCAATCCGTGCCAACATCCCCAAATAATAAATCCCCACGCGGCACCGTGCCAAATCCCGGCAATTAACATAATGAGAAAAAGATTCAAACAAGTCCGTTGTAAACTCTTTCTCGAACCCCCGAGAGGAAAATAAATGTAGTTTCGCAACCAATCTCCGAGGGTGATATGCCAGCGCCGCCAAAAGCTGGCAATACTGGTGGTAAAATAAGGAAAATCAAAGTTTTCGGGCAAATTAAAACCCAAAAACATGGCACTTCCCCGAGCGATGTCAACATAACCGCTAAAATCAAAATAGAGTTGCAAACCATAAGCGAGGACTGCTAACCAAAGATCGCCGCTTCCCGCGCGTTCTAAGTTACCAAAACATAAATCGACAAAAATCCCGAGGCGATCGGCAATCAGTGCTTTTTTTACAGCACCCCGAGCAATCAGCCAAGCACCTTCCGAAAACTGTTCTGGCAGAGGATATTTAATTTCTCGAAACTGATTGGTAAATTGATGGAAGCGCGTTATCGGTCCGGAAATCAGTTTGGGAAAAAAGAGCTTGTAAGTGGAAAATTTGAGAAAATTCCGAGTTGCTGGAGCACCGCGATAAATATCGATGAGATAAGCAATACACTCGAAGGTAAAAAACGAAATTCCTAGAGGAGCAATTAAGCGATCGCCAATCCAATTGGCACTTTGACTGGCAATGGGAAAGTTCAACACAATGCCAATTGTATCGAGCAGAAAAGGAAGATATTTAAACCCCAATAATAAAATAACATTAATACCCACTCCAAAAATAAGGAGTTGCGTGGCGCGATTATTCCAAACTTGCTGCATTTGCTCCCATTCTCCCTCAGAAAGTCGAGAATATTGCGGTTGAAAACAACCTCGCGATCGCGCTTCCATTGCTTTTCCCAATTGGAAATTCAGAAAGGTCATCAATAATAGAAGCGGGAGATAGGCAATTTGCAGAAAGCTATAAAAAATTAGACTCGCCAGACAAAGAATCCAAAGGCGAATCTCTTGGGTAGATTCCGAAGGACGATCCTCCGATAAGGGAACGCC
>JBFRWJ010000028.1:0-7060 GCA_051439525.1 Spirulina sp.
TCAACCCCATTTAATCTCAAATACGTTTTTTCTCGCTTTGTCGTTGGCGGCAATAATCGCATGGCTCATGCGGCATCCCTCGCCGTCGCCGAGTCCCCCGGACGAGAATTCAATCCCTTATTTCTCTGCGGTGGGGTGGGATTGGGAAAAACTCATCTCATGCAAGCGATCGGAAATTATCGCCTCGAAATTGCCCCCCATTCTAAAGTATTTTACGTTTCCACCGAAAAATTTACCAACGATCTGATTACGGCCATTCGTCAAGACAGCATGCAGAGTTTTCGCGATCGCTATCGCGCGGCAGACGTGTTATTAGTAGACGATATTCAATTTATTGAAGGGACTGAATCCACCCAAGAGGAATTTTTCTATACCTTTAATACCCTACACGAAGCGGGAAAACAAGTCGTTTTAGCTGCCGATCGCTCCCCCGATCGCATCCCTCGCCTACAAGAGCGCTTGTGTTCTCGCTTTTCCATGGGATTGATTGCCGATATCCAGCCGCCAGATTTAGAAACCCGCATGGCGATTTTGCAAAAGAAGGGAGAGGATAACAATATCCACCTCCCCCAGAGTGTCATTGAATATATTGCCACCCGCTATACCTCCAATATTCGGGAATTAGAAGGCGCACTCATTCGCACCATTGCTTATATTTCCATTTCCGGACTTTCTATGACCGTCGAAAATATTGCCCCGGTTTTAAATCCAACAGCAAATAAAATCAAAGCAACCCCGCAAAGAATTTTAGAGACTGTCTCGGAGACTTTAAAAGTTTCTATTGACGATCTCAAAAGCAGCTCTCGCCGTCGCGAAATTAGCCAAGCTCGACAAATTGCCATGTATCTCATGCGACAGCACACCGATTTAAGTTTACCGAGAATAGGAGAAGAGTTTGGAGGGAAAGATCACACCACGGTCATGTATAGTTGCGACAAAATTGCCCAACAACGCCAAAAAGACAACCCGTTAAATCAAATCCTCCTGCGGTTAAGCGATTTGATTCAGTAATTTTGTTGGTTGTTGGTTATTTGTTATTTGTTATTAGTTCTCTAACTGGTGACTGGTGACTGATTAGCTGGTAACTGGTGACTGGTGACTGGTGACTGGTGACTGGTATTATGTATCCTAGATTACATTTACTAATGTTCAACAAGATTTTAAATCTTTTTTTAAGATTTAAAACATTTTTCGGATAATCTTGATTTTGGCTTCTAAGGTGTATAAGTACAACCTCCCAAAGTCAAAATCATCTTTTGTCTTTGCATTGCTATCACGGAGCGTCAACCATGAGACTACCTCGCAATTGGCTACTATCTCTATCTCTGAGTGCATTTTTTAGTTTTACCATTCCCATTGTCACGAGCGCGGCAATTTTGCTGGTCTTGTGGGGCTTGAGCTGCATTCCGATTTGTCAAACCATCGCAGAAAACAATATCCATCGCGTTTTAGATTTTTTAGCCACCTTTGGCAACGGACACCCCGTCACGGGAAGTTTGACCATTGGCGGTGCTTGGGGTTTTGTCGGCGGGTTATTTGATTTGTGTACCCCCTATCGCTACCAACTCTCCAAATAAATGAGGACAGAAAGAATGCGAGCCCTCTCTTTCTTTTCTGTCCTTAATTTATCTACACATTTTAATAGATTTGCTTAATATTAACGTTTCTCAAAAAAAGGTAACAAAAAGTCTCAATCTTAACCCCGATTACTTTTTCCTCCTTCATAAATGTATTACCTTTATCTGCACGGTTTTGCCTCGAGTCCGCGATCGCGCAAAGCGCAATATCTGCGCGATCGCTTTGCTGAAATCGGGATTCCCTTACAGATATTAGATCTCAATCGAGGAGATTTTTCTCACCTCACCCTCTCTCGCCAATTGCAACAAGCAAAAGAAGCCTTGGACACTGCCGAGACTCCCATAACGATTATTGGTTCGAGTTTTGGGGGCTTAACTGCCGCTTGGTTGGCACAGCAACATTCACAAATTCAGCAGATTGTCTGTCTTGCGCCTGCCTTTGAATTTTGCGATCGCTTAAGCGCGATCGTTGGAGAAGAAAACTTGCAACAATGGCAAAAAAATGGATATTTACCCATACATCACTACGGTGAAAACAGACGAATCCCCTTGCACTACGAATTTTTGCGAGATCTGCAACACTATCCGGACTCGGAATTGCAAGGCATTGTCCCCACATTAATTGTACACGGGCGGCAGGATGCAACGATCTCCATTCAAGCCTCGCGCAACTATCAAAAACATCGCCCTCATGTCAAATTAGTCGAACTCGAGAGCGATCATACGTTAGGGAATGTTCTGCCGCAAATTTGGCAAGAAATCTGGCAATTTTGCTTGTCAGAGGAAACATCAATATAACACTGCGCCAATCAATGAAAATGTGAATCAATTTTACCACTCCAGATATGGAGAAATACAGAGAGAGAAAATTGTCTGAATCTACCATCATAGTGTTAGATTCTTGCCTCTCATCACTCAATTGTTTATAGGTTTTGCTCGAATTCTTCTCGAATTCTCAACGGTATCGCAGGAAACACAATAACAAAATTGACAAAGATTTGCCCGTTAATTCTTAATAAAATATTCCTTGACAAAGGCAAACCGTGCTTTTAAAACATAATTTTATCGACCAAGATTATCAGCCCAATGCTCGACCGACCGCAATTCAAATCTCGTTATGTTGTACAAACCCTCGAACCCGATAAACTCTTTCTTTTATCGGAGCAAGATTCTGCCTGTTTGAGCGATCGTATCTATCATCGGTTGGCGGTGTTAATTGATGGCGATCGCAAGACAGATGAAATTTTCGAGCGCTTGCAAGTGGAACTCCTGCAAGATCTGCAAAACTTTTCCGAAGGAGCGGGTTTTCAAGATATCCTCAAGATTAGCTTGCAAATTCAACGGGCACTCTTTCAACTGGAACGACAGGGTTATTTAAGCGAACGGGATGACTCCCTCCCGGAATCCGTAAAAATCTTTTGCGATCGCCTCAACCTTTCCCCCAAGAAAGCGAGCGATCGCCTGCGATCGACCCAAATCGCCGTGAAAACCTGCGGCAACCTCAGCGATCGCCACTTTATCGACCTCCTTGCATCTATGCAAATACAAGTGGAGGAGGAGGGAGATTTAACGGTAATTTTAACGGACGATTATCTCAATCCTGCCTTAAAAGCGTGGAACGAGAAGGCATTAGAAGCGCGATCGCCGTGGTTGTTGGTGAAACCAGTGGGGAATATTCCTTGGATCGGACCCCTCTTCGATCCCAAAAAAACCGGGTGTTGGGACTGTTTGTCCAGTCGCTTGCAAGACAATCGACCGGTTGTCAGTTTTATCCAAAGACAGAAGAAAGATGAAACGCCTTTAATACCACCGCAAGGATATCTCAGCGCAACCGTACAAACTGTCTTGGGGATGGCAGCAACGGAGGTGTTTAAATGGATTGTTTGCCAAGGAAATCCGCGTTTGGAAGGCAATTTAGTTTCTTACGATACCTTAACTCTGCAAACCCAAGACCACGTTTTGGTGAAGCGTCCCCAATGTGGGAGTTGCGGTCAGATGAAGGGGATAAAATCGCGAGCGTTACCCGTGGTTTTAGGACATCGCCAGAAAACTTTTACCCGCGATGGCGGTCATCGGTCTCGTACTCCCGAAGAGACGATGCAACACTATCAACATCATATTAGTCCGATTACGGGAGTCGTGCGCGATTTACAAAAACTTCCCACCCATCCCCTCAATCATTCTTACATTGCCCGGCATCATTTTCGCAATATTTTCGACGATTTAGACAATCTCCGCAAGAATATCGGCGGTCGCAGTGCGGGGAAAGGGATGACCGACGCGCAGGCAAAAGCAAGCGGATTTTGCGAGGCGATCGAACGCTATTCCGGGGTGTGGCAAGGTTATGAAGTCTGCGAACAAGGCAGCTATGTTAGTTTGGGCGATCGCGCCATCCACCCCAATACTTGCATGAATTTCAGTCCGAGGCAATACGAAACGCGATCGCAGTGGAATGCTGAGTGCGGTGGTTGGTTTCAAAGGGTGCCGGAACCGTTTGACGAGGAGCGAGAAATCAATTGGACTCCGGTTTGGTCTTTAAGTCAGCAGGATTTTAAATACTTACCGACGGCGTACTGTTATTACGGTTACAAGCAAGAGGGCGCGCCGGATTGTTGGGCGGATTCCAATGGTTGCGCGGCGGGAAATACCATGGAAGAGGCGATTTTACAAGGATTTATGGAGTTAGTAGAGCGCGATGCCGTCGCCCTGTGGTGGTATAATTGCCTTGCCCGTCCTCGCGTAGATTTAGAGAGTTTTGAGAATCCTTATTTTCAACGCTTGCAGGCCTATTATCAGAGCTTGAACCGGGATTTGTGGGTGTTGGATATTACGAGCGATCTGGGGATTCCCACCTTTGCCGCCATTACGAATCGTCGCGATCGCGAGGTGGAAGATTTGGTGTTGGGATATGGTTCTCATTTCGATGCCCGTATCGCGATCGGTCGTGCTTTAACGGAGGCGAATCAAATTCTACCCAATGTGTTACCCCCTCGAGAAGATGGTAGCACCCAATATCCCCCCTCGGCGGATCCTTTGGCCATTTCTTGGTGGAAAACGGCAACTTTAGCGAATCAACCCTATCTCAAAGGGAATGAGACTGTTGCCAAGAAAGCGATCGGAGATTATCAACCCATGGCGAGTCACGATCTCTTAGAAGATGTCAAACTGTGCCAAAAAATCGTCGAAGATAAGGGGATGGAACTGTTAGTTTTAGATCAAACTCGTCCCGATATTGGCTTGCGGGTGGCTAAGGTTATCGTACCCGGAATGCGTCACATGTGGAAGCGTTTGGGAGAAGGACGACTGTATGACGTTCCCCTACAAATGGGGTGGTTAGCGGAGAAAAAAGCCGAACATCAACTCAATTCATTTCCCATGTGGATGTGATAATTTTGTTGTTTGTTGTTTAATACTCTCTAGCTCGGACTGATGTATCCGCGCAAGTTCTGCCAAGCCCTTCACCTCTTCGGCCAGTTCTCGACTGGTAATTGATTGAAGCTTTTCGCGCATTGCGGGTTGCTGTTCGTAAAAGCGGCGCAATTGTTCGATCGGCCAAGTGATGTAGCGCGAGGGTTGACTCAGCTTGATTTCAACAGGGCTGGGGTCCCCCAGTAAGATGGACGGAAGACCCAGGAGCTTTCCGTCTGGAATTTTCGCCAAGTCTTTGCCATCTAAACAGGCAAGGGCCTCACCTCGGCATAAAATCGCCAGCTCTTGACAAGGCCGATCGGGAACGAAAAGGGTGTCTCCGGCTGCCCCATCGCGCCATTCCCCTGCGGCCAAGAGCTTGAGAAACTCACGTGGACTCAGAGCCTTAAACGCCAAGTTATACAATTTTTGTTCATCGTCGCTAAACTTGACGGGCTGCTTTTCGAGGATCAGGAGAATCACATTGACAAGATTCACGACTAAAAACAGCAGATTCCAGGTCGCGGGTGTCCAGAGCGGCGGGGATTGCATTAAGCAATAGGGAATGAATGTCAGCTGCGCACCGATCGCCAACAGCCGCAATTTCAGGATGCCACGAACGGTGAAGGAAATCAGGGTCAGAAAACTGGACAGATTGACAAGGACATCCGGTGTAAACCAATTTGGTGGCAATTGGGATGCGGCTAAGGCGAGGACGATGCCGAGAAGCACTAATCCACCAGAAATAAAAATTTTTTGCTTCATTGATATTCTCTCGCATCCAAATTCAGAAATTTCTTATGAGCTTTATATCACGACTTGGAAGGTTTTTAAAATTAGGCAGGCATAAGCACCTCCAAAACATCTGAAGTTTGTTATTTTTGATTCGTTGGGGTCTATCGATTACCCATTACCCATTACCCATTACCCATTACCCATTACCCATTACCCATGTTAAAAGGATATCGAATTATTGACGCAGATTCCCACGTTGTCGAACCGCCGGCAATGTGGAAAGATTATCTCGACCCCGAATTTAGAGACTTTGCTCCCTCATCGGAGATGATAATCCAAGGAGAAGACATTGTTAACAAGGTGTCTCGGGGGGTTTGGCAAGATGCCAATCAACAGATGAAAGCGGCTCACCCCAGTGCTTTTTTGCGCGGCTACAATGCCGAATCTTATTTACAAGAAACGATCTTGATGGGGGTAGATATGTCCTTTCTCTATCCCACTTATGGACTATGGGTTTGGGCGATCGATTCCATGCCCCCCGAGGTTGCCGGAGGGTTTACCCGTGCTTATAATCGTTGGTTGAAAGACTTTTGCAGCTTTGACCCCGATCGCCTCAAGGGAATCGGTGCAGTCAATCTCCACTCCCCCAATAAGATGGTGGCCGAGGTGCGTCAGATTGCCGAGTGGGGCTGGAAAGGGGTATTTTTGCGCCCTAATCCGGTCAAAGGGCGCTTGTTGAGCGATCGCGCCTACGAACCCTTTTGGCAGGAATGCGAGGCATTGGGGCTGGCTGTGGGCATTCACGAAGGCACTCACTCGCGTTTGCCGACCACGGGAAGCGATCGCTTTGATTCTCGTTTTGCCATGCACGCTTGTTCTCACCCGATGGAGCAGATGATGGCAATGCTGGCATTGATTGAAGGGGGGGTTTTAGAGCGGCATCCCCGGCTGAAAGTTGCCTTTTTAGAATCCGGATGCGGTTGGCTGCCTTATTGGCTCTGGCGACTGGATGAAGAGTACGAGAACTTGTATTGGGAGGTGAAGGAAACTGTCAAGATGAAGCCGTCGGAATATTTTCGCCGTCAGTGTTTTATCTCCGTCGAACCTTCCGAAGCATACTTAAGGGATGTTTTTAAATATATCGGTGCGGACAATCTGATTTTTGGCTCGGATTATCCTCACATGGATCACAAACCCGAGAATATCATGGATTTGGTGGCAATGGGGGAAAGTGGCGATCGTGAAATCGTGCAAAAGATTCTCTGGGATAATCCCGCTCGTTTCTATGGTTTAGTCTGAAGAAATGTAAATTTGACGCAATTGCGCGATCGCTTCTACCG
>JBFRWJ010000029.1:0-18952 GCA_051439525.1 Spirulina sp.
AAGAAAAGTAGCGGCAACTTTGGGATTATGTCTTGAAGGAGTCAGTAGCGGCGCGTTGACCACGCCTGTAAGAGTCCGTTATTGGACTACTTCCGAATCCCCGTCTCTTTAGAGCGGGGAGGGTCAAGAATTAAAGAAATTTGGCGCAATTGTCGCGATCGCTTCGGACAAGATGGACTCTTTTTGTTTGGAGAATTTTCCCTTGCCGATGCCATGTTTGCTCCCGTTGTTTCTCGCTTTATCACTTACGATGTTCCTTTAATGGATAGCGAAAAAAATTATACGGCGACAATTTGGCAACTTCCTGCTATGCAGGAGTGGTTGGATGCTGCTTCCCGGGAGAAAGAAATTATTTCTCATCCCTAGACAACTCGATTATGACTTTTTCAAGGCAACAATACGCAGGCGACGATAATCGGCAAACCAAGTATTATCGCGATACAAGAGAGGACGAGATTCTTGTTCGATCGCCCTAACAATTGCAGAAATTGTCTCCTCCGGAATGTCCTTAAAGAAAGGATTGGCAAACATTTTCAACCAATTTTGCAAACCCGTTGCCGTATCTTTTAAAGGCGTGAGGCGATCGAATAACATGGCAGAACGGACTTCAAACCCTTGTTGTTCCAGCAACCCCGAATATTCGCCAATACTGGGAAAATACCAAGGATTGAGAGCAATATTATCAGCATATCCCGCCTGTTGTAAAGCGCGATCGATGCCGCGAATAACGGTTTCTACATTACCTTTTCCGCCAAACTCTGCCACGAATCGTCCTTGGGGTTTGAGCGATCGCCACACTCCCGAAACCACTGCTTCTGCCTTTTTCATCCAATGCAAAGCCGCATTAGAAAAGACTGCATCAAACCGTGCGTTAAACGTCAAATTTTCTCCATCCATCACTTCAAAGCGCAGGTGGGGATAATTTTGCTGTGCCTCTTCAATCATAGTTTGGGAACTATCAACCCCCAAAACATCCCCCCCCATTTCTGCGATCGCTCGGGTTAAATGTCCCGTCCCGCAACCGAGATCGAGAATCCTTTCCCCACTTTTCGGCGCTAATAATTCGAGGGTATCCTGGCCATATCGAGCCACAAAATCATGCTCGCGATCGTATAACTTGGCATTCCATGAATTCTTGATTTTTGCGGTCATTGTTGTTTGTTATTGGTTGTTTGTTATTGATTATTGGTTATTGGTTTTCCGATCGATAACTGGTGCCTGGTGACTCTTCGGCAAGCTCAGAGCATCGCTGGTGACTGGTGACTGAAAAGACTGGCGACTGAGAATTGGCATACGCCAAAGATGGGAAAATAAGTTAAAGTAAATAAGATTATCTGTGTTTTTGTTCTGGGTTCGCGCAATTCCTACAAAAATTCATCCCTTCTCTTTCATCCCCTATCTATACTTTCTGGAATCATGTTTGATGCCATCATTATCGGGATCTTCGTTATTGCCGTTGCTGCAGTCGGTTACGAAGCGATCGATCTCCTCCCCCCGGAAGTTCTCGTACAAGTCACCAATGTAGAAGCCGTTCGCTTTATTATTGCCGGTTTCGGCGCAATTATCGGCTTAGCCTTGGGTTTAACGGCGCAAACCACTTATCGCCGGGTTGAAGCGCGAGTGCGCCGCCAACCGGTAGAAGTTATTTTAACCCGAGCCGTGGGCTTAGTGTTGGGTTTATTATTGGCAAATCTCGTGCTTGCGCCGATCTTCTTACTTCCCATACCGAAAGAATTCGTTTTTGTCAAGCCAACTTTTGCGATATTAGCAAGTTTTATGTTTTCCTTCTTGGGGGTCAGTTTAGCCGATACTCACGGACGCACCTTTTTACGATTAATTAATCCCGATAGCATTGAAAGTTTATTGATTGCAGAAGGCACCCTCAAACCGGCTGCTGGCAAAATTTTAGATACCAGTTGTATTATTGACGGACGCTTTGAAGAATTATTGAAAACCGGATTTATTGAAGGACAAATTATTATTCCCCAATTTGTCTTGCAGGAATTGCAACTTTTGGCGGATGCTTCGAGCGATCGCAAAAGAACCCGAGGGCGACGGGGATTAGATATTCTCAACCAAATGCAAGAAAGATACCCCGATCGCATTGTCGTGAACTCAGAAGATTACGAAGATATCAATACCGTCGATGCCAAATTAGTGCGCTTTACCCGAGAGTTAAACGGTATTCTCGTCACCAATGATTACAATCTCAGCAAAGTTGCGAACTTACAAAAAGTTCCCGTTTTAAACATTAACGACTTGGCGCGATCGCTGCGTCCGATTTATCTCCCCGGAGATGTGTTAGAGATTAAAATAATCAGACCGGGAAAAGAACCCCAACAAGGGGTGGGTTATCTCGAAGACGGTACGATGGTGGTGGTAGAAGAAAGCCACAAGCACATCGGTAGCGAAATTCGCGCTTTAGTGACCTCTGCATTGCAAACCTCCGCCGGTCGCATGATTTTTGCTAAGCTAGACAGTCAGGAACGGGAAAAGGAGGATCGAAAAGTCAACAGCAAGAGAAATCTCACCACTAATTCCTAACTGGGAAATCGGTTGAGGTATCGGTTATCCGCATTCCCGAAGGGGGGAAATTCCTACGCCATAATGGCAAGGAATCATCGACAATAAATTTCACGTTACCGCCATTTACGACTAGAGACATTATGACCACCGTACTCGAACAAGGCAATATTACAATCCATACAGAGAATATTTTTCCCATTATCAAGAAGTCTCTCTATACCGATCACGAGATTTTCTTGCGGGAGTTGATCTCGAATAGCGTGGACGCGATCGCCAAACTGAAGATGGTGTCCTATGCAGGAGAAGTGGATGGAGAATTACCGGAACCTCAGATTGAAATTAAGGTGGATAGCGAGAAGAAAACCCTCTCGGTTTCCGATAATGGGATCGGCATGACAGCAGAGGAAATCAAGAAATATATCAACCAAGTTGCATTTTCCAGTGCTGAAGAATTCGTCGAGAAATATCAAAAAGACCCCAGTCAACAAATTATCGGTCATTTTGGTTTGGGTTTCTATTCTACCTTTATGGTGGCAAAACACGTCGAAGTTGACACTCTTTCCCATCGTGCGGGTTCTCAAGCAATCAATTGGTCTTGCGATGGTTCTCCTGCTTTTGAATTGACAGACTCAACCCGCACGGAACCCGGGACGACTGTTACCCTCACGATGATGGATGAGGAAACCGAGTATCTCGAAGAAGCGCGGATCAAACAGTTAATTAAAACCTATTGCGATTTTATGCCCGTTTCGATTAAATTGGGCGAAGAACAGATTAATAAACAGAAGGCACCTTGGAAAGACTCGGCACAAAATCTCAAGGATGAAGATTATTTAGAATTCTATCGCTATCTTTATCCGTTCCAAGAAGATCCTTTACTGTGGGTTCATCTCAATACCGACTATCCTTTTGTTCTCAATGGGATTCTGTATTTCCCTGCCATTAAACCCGATGTTGACGTAAACAAAGGGCAAATTAAACTCTTTAGCAATCAGGTCTTTGTTAGCGATCGCTGCGATGAAATCATCCCGGAATTTTTGCGACCTTTGCGCGGGGTCATAGATAGTACAGATATTCCGCTTAATGTCTCTCGCAGTGCTTTAACCAATAATCGCACCGTTCGTCGTATTACCGATTTTATTTCCAAGAAGATCGGCGATCGCCTCAAAGCGATGTATCGGGACGATCGCAAGGAGTACGTCCGATGTTGGGAGGATGTGGGGACATTTGTCAAGTTCGGTTCTCTCAAGGACGAAAAGTTCAAGAAGCAAGTTGAGGATATTATTATCTTCAAGACAACCCTAGAAGATAAAAAAGATGAAGAAGCACCGAAAGTAGAAGTACAAGCAGAAGAGGGAGATGCTTGGCAAGATGCCGAGGAAGCAGCCGGAAATGACGGTTACACCACATTAAAAGATTACTTGGAACGGAACAAGGAAAAACACGAAAATCGCATTTTCTATTGCACCGATCCCGGTTCCCAATCAACGTATGTGGAACTGTACAAAAATCAAGGGTTAGAAGTCCTATTTATGGACTCTTTCATCGATACCAACTATTTTATTCCCTTCCTCGAACGGGAATACACCGATGTGAAGTTTTCGCGAGTTGATTCGGATTTAGATAAGACTTTGTTGGAGGACGATAAATCAGAAATTGTCGATCCGAAAACCAACAAAACCCGCAGCGAATTGGTGAAAGAACTGTTCGAGAAAGCCCTCGATAACAAAAGTATTACCATTCGCACAGAGTCTCTTAAATCAGACGATCCCAAGGGAACTCCTCCGGCAATGGTCATTCTACCGGAAGAGATGCGACGCATTCAAGAAATGACGGCATTGTTGCAACAAAAAGCCGTTGATTTCCCCGATATGCACACGCTTTTGGTGAATGTTTCTCACCCGATGGTCCAAAATTTAGTCAATCTTTCTCAAGGTGCGATCGTCGGAGGAGAAGGAACGTCTAAAACGGAAGAATTGGTCAATCAAATGTGTCAGCATATTTACGATTTGGCTCTCATTTCTCAAAAGCCTTTTGATGCGGATAGCATGAAGGCATTTATCGAGCGATCGAACACTTTGTTAACTCAAGTAACAGAACGTTTGTAAAGTTTTGTGAATTTGAAGTTTTGTAAATGAGAGGAGTGCAACAACTGCACTCCTCTCCATTTTTTTAGTCTCGGAAATGGATACGGGATTCAATTAAACGAAGAACGTCTAAGGCGGCAGTCGGAATCGAACCGACGATAAGGATTTTGCAGACCCCTGCCTTACCACTTGGCTATGCCGCCATGAACTTCCGATTTACTAAGATAACACAAATCGGAAGACTAGGGGGTGAATTTTCCCAGTAATTTAGAAATTAATACCAAACTCGATCGCACCGCTCGGATTATTCTCTAAGGGACGAGTATTAATCCGTACATCTATGGGTTCGGAAGCCGCAAAGTCATAATGTGCCAATTTGTCATCAAAAGTGAAATCGCTAGTCACTTTCCATTCATCCGACGGAATGATGGTCACAACATAATCCCGTTGCCCAAAACAGCGAATGTTTTCTCCGTTCGTATCGGGAAGACAGGACAGATCGCCTAAGTTTTCGGCTTGATAAGCCACTAGCCCGGCTCGGGAATAAATGTTAACAGGGGAAGAAGCCGTTCCTCCTTCATGGGAAGTTGCTTCGGACGTACCGTAACCCACACCGCCAAAAATCAACTGATTGGTGGGCTGCATGGGTTGATAGAAGTTAGACCCGCGCCACTCGGTTTGCGCTAGAGCATTTGCGCCAATTAAGGCAGCGCCACTGGAAAAGGCAACAATCAAAGCTAGAGATTTCATAAGATTCCGTTCTCCTTTTCTCCTTGAGGAAACAGCCTTGAAGAAATAATGCGTTATTCCTTTTATGTTAAGGAAATAATTACCAGAGACGATCGCTTCCTTTATAAAATTTGGCTTAAGGTCGCACTCCCTATTTTTTTGTTCAAGAAACTTAATTTTTCTTTACCTCGATCAATAATGACGCAACGGCAAGTAATATCGACGGATGTAGCGCGATCGCCTTTGTAAAATTAAGTTAAGAGGGGGTCAGATTGCGATAGTCTAGATCGAGTGACTGAATTTTTTATCATCGTTTTATGACCGCAACGATTTCGAGTCCTCCCCGTCCCATTCGCATTGCAACCCGTAAAAGTCAATTGGCATTGGTGCAGACTCATTGGGTGCGCGATCGCCTGAAAGAAGCCTTCCCCGATCGCGTCTTTGAGGTGCAAGAAATGAGTACCCAAGGGGACAAAATTTTAGATGTCGCTTTATCAAAAATTGGTGACAAGGGTTTGTTTACCAAAGAGTTAGAGGTGGGGATGCTGGAAGGACGGGCAGATTTTGCCGTTCATTCGTTGAAAGATTTACCCACCCAACTGCCCGAGGGGTTAATGTTAGGTTGCGTAACGGAACGAGAAAATCCTGCCGATGCGTTAGTGGTGCGGGAAGAAAATAAGGATAAAACCTTGGAAACTTTGCCAGAAGGTGCGATTATTGGGACTTCTTCCCTGCGTCGCTTGGCACAGTTGCGGCATTATTTCCCCCATTTAACATTTAAGGATATTCGCGGCAATCTCAACACGCGGTTGGCGAAATTGGATGCAGAGGAAAAGCAATACGATGCCATTATTTTAGCCGTAGCGGGGCTAGAACGCTTGGGAATGAGCGATCGCATTCATCAAGTCATTCCGGCGGAAATTTCCTTACACGCGGTAGGACAAGGAGCGTTAGGCATTGAATGCCGCGAGGGAGATGAGGAAGTTTTGCAATTATTGCAAGCCATTTCTCACCAACCTACCACTTATCGCGCCCTTGCTGAACGTTCTTTCCTGCGAGAGTTAGAAGGAGGCTGTCAGGTTCCCATTGGTGTCAATACTGTTATTGAAGGGGATACGCTGACCTTAACGGGGATGGTAGCAGCATTGGATGGCAAGCGGTTGATTAAAGATAAGGTAAGCGGAAATGCAACCGATGCGGAACAATTGGGACTCGATCTGGCTGCACTTCTCAAAGGCAAAGGAGCCAAGGAAATTCTTGAGGAGATTTTCGCCGAAATTCAACGTTAGAACGCTAAAATTGGTCAAAAATAAGGCGATCGCACTTTTCCTCAAGCCTATTCTTTATGTACAAATGTTTGGGGATAGGATGGTGGTGCGATCGCATCAACAGTAGAATGGAAGAGATATTCTCAATGACTAGATTGGCTATGACTTTTAATGATGTAGTTGAAGGAATCAAACACCTGTCAACAGATGAAAAGCAGGAAATTCAACGGCTGTTACAACAATACCTCCGTGAAGAGCGTCGCAATGAAATTTACAATAATTTTCAATTAGCGCAAGCCGAATATAAGCAGAATAAACTCAAGTTTTCTTCTAATATTACTGAACTCAAATCGATATTAAATAAGTAGAGTGTAGTTAAAGATATCGTAACACGCCTTATTATTACCATGAAACTATAAATCAGTTAGTAAATACCGCAATAATATGGTAAAAATTGTTAAACGTAAATCCCTCGGCATTCAATCTGTTTATGACATTGGGGTAAAACGAGACCATAATTTTTTATTAGAAAGTAGATTAATTGCTTCCAATTGTTTTGAGAAATCTCATGCTACTGCCTACGCAGAGATTACTTATCAATCAGCATATTTAAAAGCAAATTATCCTACTGAATATATGGCGGCATTGCTCACAGCACATAGTGAGAATCAAGATCGATTAAAAATGTACATTGCCAATTGCTTTGAAATGGGAATTGATGTCGAACCACCTGATATTAATAAATCTAATATTGATTTTACTCCCAACGGGAGTAAAATTTTATTTGGTTGGTTCGCAATTTCTCAACTTGAATGGGATGCAATTGAGAGTATTTTAGTAGCTCGCAAGAATAACACAGGACAGTTTAAGTCTTTCTCCGATTTCTGCCGTAAAGTCGATCTGCATAAGATCAATCGAAATACTCTAGAAATTTTAATTCATTGCGGCGCATTCGACAAAATTAATAACAACCGCAATCAACTTGTACACTATCTCGATTCGGTAATTAATTGGGCACAGCAATGGAAAGAAGCTCTCCACAGAGATCGGATGAATTTACTTGATATGCAGGGCGTTTTGCCTTTATTACCCTGCGTCCCGATTACAATATTTTGAGAACTTATCATCAAAATTCAGACTTTCCCATCGAAAACCTCATTACAATTTTAGAAAATCTGAATCATGCGATCGCAGCTCCTCACTATGAAATCGGAATTTCCTTCTTTTTACAGGAAAATCTCAGTACAGAAATAGCCGATATTTGGCAAATGGAAATCGAACCCTATTTAGAAGAATACTTTTTCGACGATGTAACTAAAATAGAAACCTTTCGCTGGGATACGCTGAAAACCCAAATTTTCCCCCAAAATGCAGAAACCGAAAATCATTGAACTCAAAGAATATGAAGCAAAAATGTTGCCATCCTTGCCAGAAGAACTCGGAAATAAATTATGGCAAGAATATCGCCAAAAAATTGATGTTGAATTCCCCTCCCCTAAAACCAAAGGACAATGGAAAATTACCGCCAAAGGATGGGTAGGACAAATTCCTCTGAGTCCAGAAATTCATATTTTTATTCTTCCCAAAGTCCCGATCGCAAACTTGCTAAAAATGCTTGATTATGCTTACAATCTGAAAAGTTTTCATTGGTTGGATGACTTAGTTAACTGCGATTCTCTCCCAGACATTTACGATCGCCTCGTACAACTTCTCTGCGATCGCATACTCCAACGCAAACGCAAAGGATTTTATCGAACTTACCTCCCTCAAGCGCAAAAACTCGGTTATCTGCGAGGAAAATTAGACCTCCGCAAAACTCTACAAAAACCTTGGCAAACCCAACTTCATTGCCATTACGAAACCCACACCAGCGACATTCCCGACAATCAAATTCTCGCTTGGACAATTTTTCTCATTCGCAAGCACGGACAACTATCCTCTGAAACTGCTTTAAAAGTTCGTCAAACTTATTTCAGCCTACAAAATATCGCCACCATTACCCCTTGTAAAGCTAGCCATTGCCGCGATCGCCATTACAATCGCCTCAATCAAGATTATCAGCCATTACACGTCCTTTGCCGCTTCTTCTTGGAAAATATCTCTCCCAGTCATTTAGTTGGCGAATATTCAACAATACCTTTTTTAATAAATATGGCACAATTATACGAACAATTCGTAGCCAACTGGTTAAAAGAAAATTTACCACCAAATCTTTATCTCACCATACAAGACACCATTAAACTCAAAGGAGATATTATCTTTTCTCCCGATCTCGTCTTAATCGATCGTATTACGCAAAAAGTTAACATGGTTCTCGATACCAAGTATAAAACTCCTAAAATCGTTAAAAATTCAGATATCTATCAGATCTGCACCTATGCAACTGTAAAAGATTGTACAGAAGCTGTCCTGATTTATCCTAAAACTTTGGAGCGATCGCTCGATACTCAAATCGGTCAAGTTAGATTGCGAGGAATAACTTTTTCCCTTGAGGATGATATAAACTTTGCAGGACAAAAATTTTTACAAGAATGCTTGTCAGTTCTAGAAGAAAAAGAAACTTAGGAAGTTCTGAAGAAATACGATCGCACTTTATCACTCTATTCCAATAACAAAGCAAATAAATCTCCAACCGTTAACTCGAACTCCTTGGCAAACTCCGGAACGGGTAAAACCGAGTTGACTTCATCAAAAATCTCTGTAGGTCGCTCTGGAGAATAAATAAAGATAGACTTTTCTTTCGGATCGATTAACCATCCCATTTGAGTATCGTATTTTAAAGCATGGAGAATGTTCTTAATAACATTGGTTTGGCTTTGGTCTGGAGAAAGAATTTCTATCATCCAATCGGGCGCGATCGCAAAAACATTATCAATTTCACCATCATCCCGGCGAACAATTCGCTCCCAAGTATAAACCGAAATATCCGGCACGATCGCTCGTCCGCCAAAACTACAACGCAACTCGGAAAACGCCCGCGCAATCTGTTTTTTCCTAAACATTAAATTAATCGTTGCCGCCAATTCAGTTTGTATGGCACTATGTCTTCCTTGAAGCATGGGTTTTTGCACGATCTTGCTGTCAATATATTCGCTGGCGGGTTGGGTTTCGGGTAATTGCAGAAACTCTTCGAGGGTAAGAGATTGGGTTGGCGTTTGTACCATCCGACGATAACCCCATTCTTAATTCCTTTGTATCATACATGATTTTGGGTATCGCGATCGCAATTCCCCTCTTATTTGTACAATTAAAGCGATCGCAATCCCTCATCCCAAACCCATCATGCTTGATGCCGGAAAGCGCAATATTCTCGGAGTCAACATTAACGTCATCGACTACGAAGCCGCCGTCGATCGCATTGTCCAAGCCGCCAAAGCCAAACAAGGGCTTTCCATCTCCGCCTTAGCCGTCCACGGGGTCATGACCGGGGCATTAGACGACATCCACCGCTATCGCCTCAACCATCTCGATCTCGTCTGTCCCGACGGTCAACCCGTGCGTTGGGCATTAAACTTACTCTATCGAGCCCGACTGCGCGATCGCGTTTACGGTCCCAATTTAACCCTATTGACTTGCGAAAGAGCAGCCGAGGAAGGTTTACCCATTTTCCTCTACGGCAGCCGTCAAGAAGTCCTCGAAGCCTTTTCTCGCAACCTGCGATCGCGTTATCCCCGCTTGCAAATTGCCGGAATGCAGCCTTCCCGCTTCCGACAAACCACCCCTGAAGAAAAACAAGAAATCATCCGACAAATTCAAGCAAGCGGTGCCGCGATCGCGTTTGTAGGGTTGGGTTGTCCCCGACAGGAAGTTTGGGCTTACGAATATCGCGACGACTTATCGATGCCTTTACTCGCCGTCGGTGCTGCTTTTGACTTTCATGCCGGACTCTTGCCCCAAGCTCCCAAATTCCTGCAACATATCGGCATGGAATGGTTTTTTCGCCTCGTCCAACAACCAAAACGCCTCTGGAAACGCTACGTTTTACTCAATCCTCACTATCTCTGGCTGCTCTCCCTGCAAATCTTCAAACTCCGCAAATTCGATCCCGCTACTGCCATCCCTCCCACCCAAGAAATGCGCTATGGATAAAGAATTGTTGCACAAACAATTTCAAGAGATTATGGCGCAAGGCTATTGCCCGAAGCGGAAAAGTTCCCGCACGGTTTCTTCATGGGTGCGAAGCCATCGCGTCTATGTACGAGCTCCCCGACGGACGCATTAAAGCCTATGCGTCCCAATCGGGAATATCGTTCATTTTTTCGCGATCGATTCCGCGTAGGTATCACCAAAAATTCAGAAACGTGTGGTATACAAAATATTGACATCCTCTCACCGCTAAACCCTTCGGGTTCTAGCGGGAGATTCCCAATCTCGCGATCGGGAGTTCCTGCTTCACAGATTCTTGACTAGGCAAAGTTACCCTTGCCCCCGCCAGAACATCTCCACAGGCATTTTGTCTTGGTGCGCGTTCCCTTGGCGAATGCGATTCGCCGGGGTCGCACCGCTCTTTTATGTCCAAGACCAGCCCGGCCTCAGACACCCCACGATTTCTGATAACTTGAGCCGCCGCCACATCTCTTGATGTCTGATACCCACATTCAGGACAAGAATGAACCCTAACATCTAGAGTCTTTTTCCCTGTATGAGTCCCGCATTGAGGACATTCTTGAGAGGTGCCATCTTTATTGACTTTGGCAAAATAAACATCTCGTTTCCAACAAACCCATGCCAAGATTGTGACAAACTGACCAAACCCTGCATCGGCTGAATGTTTCGATAACATTCCTCTCTGCCAAGAAATAAAGTTGATATCCTCAACAAATATCATGCCCGTCCCATCGCAAAGATGATGTGCTAATTTAAAGTGCCAATCCTTGCGGGTATCAGAAATTTTTTGATGCAGTCGGGCTATTTTCTGGTTAAGTTTTTGTCGATTTCTTGACCCTTTCTTTTTCTTCTTTAACCTACGTTGCAGCAATTTAAGCTTGCTTTGTAGGGTATTGAGAAACCGAGGTCTTTTGACTTCCTCTCCATCGCTTGTTGCTACAAATTTATCGAATCCCAAATCTAATCCTCTGGGATGACCGTGAGGAAAAGGTTGGGGAACATTAACATCTAATTGCAGTGACACAGCGATAAAATAACCCGACGCTTTTCTGATAATTCTGGTTTGTTTGATTTTAAATCCCTTGGGAATATCTCTAGAATTTCTAAACTTAACCCATCCCAATTGAGGAAGTTTAATTTGATTTCCTCCTAAGCAATCTTTCAACATTTGCGGATACACAAACGAACGCATCCGGTAATGGTTCTTAAAGCGCGGAAAACCTAGCCCCTTTGATTTCATATCCACAAACGCTCTGTCTAACGTTCTTAAAACTTGTTGTAGAACTTGAGCATTAACGGATTTAAGAATGGGATTCGTTTTCTTGGCTTCGGTTAATTGCTTGGCTTGGTAGTTGTAATTAGGAAAAGGTGCATCAGCCGAAATGATATATTCCTTTTCGAGGGAGCAAGCGTTAATGGGAGACTTACGAGAATTCAACCAATCTTTACGTTCTCTCAAGGCGTAATTCCAAACCAAACGACATACTGTTAAGGTATGTTCGATAATCTCGACCTGTTTGGCAGTCGGTATCAATTTATACTCGTAAGTTACTGTTAACATCTTGACCTCCTCTTTTTCAACTTTAACAATATTTACTCGGAGCGTCAAGTTTTGTAGACTCCCTACGGTCGGGTTGTTTGTTGGTCGCGATTCATCATCACCGCTAAACCCTTCGGGTTCTAGCGGGAGTCCTCTCGCGACATTTCAGATAGGCTTAGGCAAGCATGACACTCCAACACCCCAACCGCGATATACTTATCTATTAGATACGACTCAATATAGAAAAAGAGAGGAAACAGAACATTGATTATACCGAAGAAACGTCATGGTTGTCTTACCGCTTGGCTCATCTTTATGCTGCTAGGGAACTCGATCGCTACCCTCATGTATCTTCTCGCTGCCCAAACAATTCGTCAGGCTTTTCCCGCAGCTCCGAGTTGGGCATTTCCTTTATTGACAGTTGTTGCCATTTTTAATCTTATCTGTACCATTGCTTTGTTCAACTGGAAGAAGTGGGGTTTCTGGGGGTTGGTAGGTTCTAGTATTACGACCTTTATCGTAAATTTATCGATCGGTGTAAGTATTGGACAAGCTCTGTTTGGATTAATCGGTATCGTTTTACTCTACGGTGTTCTTAATATTGGGGAGCAGAACAAGGGTTGGTCACAACTAGATTGACGTCCTCCTAGTATAATAACCGGACAGCACGATCGCTACTAATATGCACCTTCTTTGCCGAGAACGACTTTAACCGTCCTTAAAAGAATTTGAAAATCAAGGGCGAGAGACCAATTTTCAATGTAAGCGATATCTAATTTAAAAGCATCTTCAAAATCGGTAATGTCCGATCGCCCAGAGACTTGCCAAAGTCCGGTAATTCCGGGCATGACATTGTGACGTAGATGATGATGTTCTTCAAACCGTTCGACATCTCTGAGAGGTAAAGGACGCGGACCCACCAAACTCATATTTCCCATTAAAACATTAATGACTTGAGGGATTTCGTCCAAACTGTAGCGACGGAGAAATTTACCGACTTTGGTAATACGCGGATCTTCCTTGATTTTGAAGAGTACCCCATCTTTAGTCACATTCTGCTTCTCTAATTCTTTCTGTAATTTATCCGCATTTTGAACCATCGTGCGGAATTTCCACACTTTAATAGATTTCCCCCGCAACCCCACTCTTTGTTGTTTGAAAAAAATCGGTCCGGGAGAGTCCAATTGAATTAAGATGGCGATCGCGATATAGAGTGGACTGGCCAATAAAAGAATAAAAGCGGATGCAACCAGATCGAAACTACGCTTGAGCCAAAAGTCGCTGCCGACTAACGCTGGAGGAGAAAAACGAATCGTCGGCATTTTCCCGATGATTTCAATCCTCGGATATTGGTTGGGAATTTCCAAATCGATAGGGACAATTCGTAAACTCAAACCCGCCGATTTAACACTCCAATAACAATCAAAAGGGTTGGGAATCGACTTCCAAGAACAAACAAAAATTTCCCCAACTCCTCGATAATAAACGTGATCTAAAGTTTCGTACCACAGCTCGTAAGTTTCCGGATCGCTGAGATCGATACATTCGACGACTTCAAATTCTTTCTTACTCGACAATTGCAACATCAACTTGGTTTGTTCCATATCTTCGGGATAACCCATGAGCGCAATACGACGAGTAACGGCTCCTTCTTGGCGTAATACTGTAATTAATGTTTCGGCGAGCAATCGTCCCATTAAAACAAAAATTACGGTAAAAAACCAAGCCAATAAAAACGTCGAACGGGAAAAAACAAGACCGGGTTGATAGAGAAATGTCAAAACAACTAAAAGACATTGAGATAGTGTCAGACAAGCTGCCAAACTTAAATATTGACGACGGCTGGCCCGTTCTCCATACAAACCCGCAGCCGCAATGACACTTAAAGTAATAACCTCAATTGGCAACAAAAATCCCGTTTGTTCCGGACTGCGTTGTAAGAGCGCAAAGGAGTCAACTGTTTTCAACCAATGAACGGCTTTTCCGACTCGTTTGGCCAGAAACCATGCGAGAGATACCAATCCGGCATCGAGGAACATAAAAGCACAAATTCTCAGCCAACCGATACTAATGCCACGAGTCAAATTTCTGAGGGGATGGCGAACGTCAACCTGTCCGGATTGAGAAAGGCTGTGAAAGGCAACTTCGCGATCTTCCCGATCTATATCATACATGAGTCTTATTTCTTCCCCATTTAGGGCGAAAGAGAGCTAGGCGGCTCGACGATCGCTACTCTATTTCAATTTTAATTATAGAGGAGGTTTCCCAATTCAATTTTCTCTCTTGACAAGCAAAAGGTCGAGCTATTGTCATCGGCCAATTATACTATTTAGAGTAAGAAAAGACAAGAGAACGATCTTAAATTTATCACAAGGCGATGGCCATTCCAGAAAAGAGCAAAGATCGAGAGCGATTTAGTTTCCACTTACATGAATGACAATTTGGCGATGGTGGGGATATTGACGGTGTTCCCACAGATAAATTCCCTGCCAAGTCCCCAAAACTAATTTTCCTTCCGAAATAGGAATTTGTTCTGAGGTGCGCGTTAAGGCAGAACGAATATGAGCCGGCATATCGTCAGATCCTTCGGCATCGTGAATATAACTTTTTCCATCTTCGGGAACGAGTTGGCTAAAAAAATTGGCTAAATCTTTGAGAACGTCGGGATCGGCGTTTTCTTGAATGACGAGGCTGGCTGAAGTATGACGAACAAAAATAGTACATAAACCCGTTTTCACGTTAGATTCAGAAACGAGGTCTTGAATGGGATAAGTAATATTATGAAAAGATTTTCCCGTTGTCTGAACTTTAAGAATTTTTTGGACGATCTGAGACATCACTCTTTCTAAAAATAAAATTAATGTTAAGGTTCTCTCGATAATCGACTCGAATGGCGTTTGAGTATAATGAGTTATCGCGATCGGCGAGATCCGAGTCAAAAAACAAGCACTGTTTTGGAAATGATAGGTTTTCTCTGCCGCGATCGCCAATTCTTTTCACAAGTTCTTCAACTTTAAAATCGCGATCGCTTTTTCTAAGACTTCATCGGGATCGAAGGGTTTGGTCATGTATAAATCCGCACCGACTTCTTCTCCTTTTTGTTTGTCAAACTCTTGACCTTTTGCCGTTAACATGATAATAAAAATTTCTTCGGAGTTAAATCTGTTCCTCACATTTTGACAAACATCAAATCCATTCATTTTCGGCATCATGACATCGAGAAAAACCAAGTTCGGTTGTTCTCTTTCGATCTGTTCGAGGGCATCTTCTCCATTGGTGGCAATCAGTAACTCAACGCCTTCATCTTCTAATTCTTCTAGAGTTTGTTCGAGAAGCATTCTAATATGCGGTTCGTCGTCAACAATTAGGATTTTTCCGCTCATGTTTCTGTTGGGGAACGTTAAACTTAAAGTTTAATATAAAACCTCAAAGACTTCTACTGCTTTTCGCTTTCCTTTAACATGAATCGTCCCAAATTCCTTAAATCGGAAATCCAGATAGGTTTTTTCGTAAACGCTGCGACTGACTAAAATTTGTCCGCCTTTTGCTAAGGATTGCAATCTAGACGCAATATTGACTTCATCGCCGATCGCAGTATAGTCGGTATGGGTGGGAGAGCCAACATTACCCACGACAACACTTCCCGCACTCAACCCGATCCCGGTGAGAAAATTTTCCCCGATCCAGCGACTGGGAATGAGATCGAGTCGTCGTTGCATATTAATTGCCGTCGCGATCGCGCGTTTTTCGGCATCGGCAATAATTGAGGGTGCGCCAAATAATGCCACAATCATATCGCCAACAAATTTATTGACGGTACCTTGATGGTTAAAAATTACGTCAACCATGTGGGTAAAATATTCGTTGAGATAACTGACAATTTTTTCGGGGGGGAGTTCTTCGCATTTGGTGGTAAAGTTGCGAATATCAGAAAAGAGAACGGTTACATTGCGACGTTTGGGTTGTAAAGCGGCTAAATTTTGGTTCGCTAAAATGGTCTCGACAACGGGAGCAGAAATATAACGTTCTAAATTACTTTTAATCCGTTCTTCTTGGAGGTGCTTGAGATATAAAATTGCATTTTCAATAGCAGTTGCGGCTTGAGAGGCTAGGGTATTTAGTAGCTTTAATTCGGCGGCAGTGTAATATTTATTGGCATTACTGCCGATAACAATTGCGCCTAAAATTCGATCTCGTCCCTTCAAAGGTACGCCGATTAAAGAATGCAAGCGATCGCTATTGG
The DNA here is from genome assembly GCA_051439525.1 of Spirulina sp. GTDB lineage: Bacteria > Cyanobacteriota > Cyanobacteriia > Cyanobacteriales > Spirulinaceae > CCY15215. The sequence continues at coordinate 16,501 of JBFRWJ010000029.1, forward strand.
ATAAATGGTGGATATCGCGATCGATCCCGTTGAAAATTTCTCCTTTTCCCGTATCTAGAAGTAGATTAATAATCTCCCGTTCTAGATCGCAATTATCTGCCTCTTCTCCAAAAGCAGCAATTTTTCGGAATTTCTCTTCTTCCAAAAGAAGAACCCAACCCGTTGTGGCTGAAATCAGGCGTTGAGCTTCATCGAGAACCAATTGAGCGACTTCTTCTAATTTTAATTGCGAGGTGATTTTGTCGGAAATACTATAAAGTAAATTGAGTTCTTTGTAGCGTTCCAAGGTTTCTCGAACCAGCTCTCTTTTTTCCTGTTCTCGCTTGCTTAAATACCCGAGCAAATTGGCGATCGTGGCGGCTTTTTCATCTCCTTTCACCCAACCTAAAAGCAAATCATCGATTTGAATGGGATACTTTTCTGCAAGAATTAACTCGGGACGATCGTCTCCGATTAAAAAATTTCCTTGCAGATCGAGAATTGCGATCTCGGAAGCGATCGCGGCGATGGTTTGCTGGATGAGTTGTTGCGTTTCTTTTTTAGCGAGTAACCGTTTCAGACAAAGTTTTGACATGAGTTTCCTCGTCAGCTAAGAGGATAAAAAATACATTTTCCATTCCTTTTTCAAAGCGTAGAGTTTGTACGACTTCTGATTGTTGCCAAAGATTGGCATTGGCAATGACGAGATCGGGTTTGACTCGGGTGGCTTTTTCCCGGAACTCTTCCCCATTGAGAGCCTCAGCAACATGATAGCCTTTTGCTTGCAATACCTCCGATAATACTTGTACCGTCGAACGATCTTTATCTAAAATTAGTACTTCTTTTGATTGACGATCTTGCGTTAAAAGTAAGTCAATTTCTGCCAGTAAAACCTCGCTTTGGACGGGTTTGCTGAGAAAGCGATCGACCCCAACTCGATAGCCTCGTTCTTGATTTTCTAAAATAGAGAGCATGACAATGGGAATGTCTAGAGTATTGGGATCGTTTTTAATGACGGCTGCGGCATCGACTCCATTCATTTGCGGCATCATCACGTCCATCACGATCAGATTGGGTTTGACAGATTTGGCAAGCTGGATGGCTTCTAAACCGTTAGATGCTTCCACAATATCATAGTGGCGGACTTCTAATTCTTGTCGCAGCAAACGTCGAATATTGGCATCATCGTCAACAACAAGAATGGTTTTATTGTCTTCTTCTCCCGTTCTGTCCTTCGCTTTTGCGCTACGTTGAAGCTGTTTTAAAAGTGTATCGACATTTAACGGCATTTTGGGTATGGGTTCGACAGTTTGAACGGGTAAAGTAAAGAAAAATGTACTGCCTTGACCCAATTTACTTTCTACGCCAACCGTACCGCTATGATGCTCGATAATTTGCTTGCAAATGGGTAAACCCAATCCCGTTCCCTTGGGCTTATCCGTTAAAGTATCGCCGATCTGTTTGAATTTTTCAAACACCTTGGGTAAGTTTTTGTCAGCGATGCCAATCCCCGTGTCGATAATGCTAAAAGTAATGATATTATCGGTCTGTTTGACTTGACAGGTTACCGAGCCGCGTTCGGTAAATTTAACGGCATTGGAAAGGAGATTGATAATAACTTGGATGAGACGATCGCGATCGCCTAATATCGGCGGTAAATTGGGTTCGATCGCTTGGATGAATTGAATATCCTTTGAACAAAATAGAGAAGAAGTCGCGGCAATGGCACGATCGCATAATTCACCAGCATCGAGAGGTTCCATTTTCCATTCCACTTTCCCTGCTTCCATTTTGGCAATATCCAAAACATCGTTAATTAAAGCAGTTAAGCGCTCTCCTTCTGCAACAATAATATGAATATTTTCTCCCACTTGTTTGACGGCGCGTTTTACTTTCTTCTCCTCCAAATTGACCGAGGGGAAAACCGTATCTTTTAATCGTTTATCAATCAGTTTGGCAAATCCCAAGACAGAAGTTAACGGCGTTCTCAACTCGTGGGATACGGTAGAAATAAAATCGGTTTTGAGCTTATCGACCTCGATCAAGTGTTCGTTTTCAGCTTTCAAGCGTTCGTTGAGAGAAGAAATTTCTCGAGCGGCATTTTCTAACTCTGCTTGTGCCTTTTTGCGATCGGTAATATCCCGAATAATAGCAGTAAAGAAGATTTTCTGACGCTGTTTAAAAATGGAAACGGCAATTTCTACGGGAAACATCCTGCCATCTTTATGCTGTCCCATTAATTCTCGCGTTTGAGACATGGGGACTTCGGGAAAACAATGCAAACAGTCGGCATAACCGCGACTGACTAAATACATTAAATCGTTGTGAGTTTCAAAAACGGGAACGAGCAAACAAATATTTTTTTCGCCAATAGTTTCTGCCGCAGTATAGCCAAAAAGTTGTTCTGCCGCAGCATTTAAGGATTGAATTTTACCGCTTTCATCAATGATAATAATGCCTGTCTCTTATACAC
>JBFRWJ010000030.1:0-5542 GCA_051439525.1 Spirulina sp.
AGGTTGTTTTTCTAAAATGCCTAGCTTATCAGTAATTGAAAGATATATGATGATGACAAAAAATGCAAAAAATAAAAAGGCATACCAAGGAGTATCGCTAGAATAATCAAAGGCTTCGGTTACAAGACAAACTAAAATTATTCCGACCCGATAAAATGAAAATCCAAAACGCTGCCCTTGATATAACATAATACCAGCAATAAATAAACTTGCCCGACCTCTAATCAAAACAAAGTTAATTTTTATATAGTTCTTTAAAAAAGTCAATATTTCGGAAATTCCACCAATATCGAAACTAGCAAGTTGATGCGAATGAATTAAACTCATTGCATTTGTATTGTAGGATGCGACTTCTAATGTAGGCGCGATCGCACCAAAATTAATAGATATATATCCTTTCATTGTATCTAAAAAAACAAGAAACAACCAAGCACCACAAATCAGATCGATATACTTCAGCAATTTCATTCTATACAAGGTAAGCATAATCGCATAAAATGCAAGTTCTAAAGTCATTGTCCAATAAACAATATTAACATTGGGACTTCCGATAAACTCTTGAAACATAGAAAAATTGATCGCGACATCGAATAAATTATCGCTACGAGGATTGTCAAAGTTTGCAACATATACAATCAAAACAGTTGTAATGACTGAGAACCAGTACACGGGATATAACCGAGCAAAACGACTGACAATAAAATCCCGAGTTCTTTTCAGTCTTGTCAAACTAATTAAAATTACAAATCCACTAATAACAAAGAAAGCTTGAACGCATTCTTCAAGATAATTAAACACATTCTGAGAATTTGCATAATGAAAGAGTACAATACCAACAGCAGCTAATCCGCGAATTGCATCAATTCCTAAGAATCTTTTTGAGCTTTTCATCTTTTTTTCAAAATTGGCTTGTATTGGTAATCCTATATATTCTAATTGGACTTTGCATGCTCTATATTGTAGAATTAAGATTAAATGCGATCGCCATTTTGGTCACAAAATTAAGATTGTATTAAGTTTCTTTCTCCATTCCCGAACTGATGAGGGTTTCCTCGATAACAATGCTTGAAAATCTTCCCATTCCGACCGATCTCGCCGTTTATACCCAGTGGTGCGGCATTTTAACCCTCGTTCTCCTCGGCATAACCATCCTTGCTTTTCTCTTCAAATGGGGGTTGCGCTTTCGCCTTTTTGGGGCGACGGCATTTGCAGCAGTTCTGACAGTGGGTTTTTTCGGACTCAATTTAGGACTCTTTACCCGCGTCGCAATCCCTGGAGCTGTCCGCTATACTTTAGTTTTTGACAATGCGGCAGATAATGTCGTCATTGCCATTCCGCCGGATACGACGCGATCGCAGGTGGAAGCCACCCTACGTCAAGCTGCGGTTGATATTTCTCCTTTCGGACGTTTGGGAACGCAGGATAATACGGTGACGATCCGCGCCAGAACTGTCATTCATCCCGAACCGGGAGTTTCTATTCCCCTATATTTGGGTGAAGCGAAAAAACCAGCCGACTCTCGCGATCCCGAAAATCTCACCGTTGAGTTATTTCCGGGAAATTGGGAAAAACTTGGCACTGAACAATGAACAATTATCAATTATCAATTATCAATGAACAAGTTAAGACAACCCTCTTTTTTGATTAACCGATGACAAAATCTACTTTACAATCGACTCCACTTCTCATTTCTCCTGCTAAAGTTTTGCGTGGCAGTGGCATTATTCCTCAATGCGGAAAAGATATTTCTCGTTTGGGAAAACGTCCTCTAGTTGTTGGGGGCGATCGCGTTCTTCCTCTCGTTTTTCCCCAACTGCAATCCATTTTCAACCGCTACCATCTCCCCGCCGATCGCGCCAGTTATTCCCCCGATTGTTCGGAAAGTTCCCTTGAATTGCTCGTGGAATCGATCGATCGCCATCATGCCGATGTCGTTATCGGAGTTGGGGGCGGAAAAGCCCTCGATACGGCCAAACTTCTTGCCCATCGCTGTCAGCTTCCTATCGTTACTATTCCCACTTCTGGGGCAACTTGTGCGGCATGGACGGCTTTATCGAATATTTACTCGAATGAGGGGGCATTTCAATACGATGTTGCTCTCGATCGCTGTCCCGATCTCCTCATTTTAGATTACGATCTGATTGAAAGCGCCCCCCAACGCACTTTAATTGCTGGCATTGGAGATGCGATCGCGAAATGGTATGAAGCCTCGGTGAGTAGTGGCAATTCTCCCGCGACGTTAATTATTGCTGCCGTTCAACAAGCAAGAGTTTTGCGCGATATCTTATTTCAAAAGTCTCTGAAAGCCTTAGAAAATCCGGGAGGCGAAGACTGGCGAGAAGTTGTCGATGCGAGTGTTTTATTAGCAGGAGTTATCGGGGGTTTGGGAGGCGCAAATTGTCGGACTGTTGCCGCCCATGCGGTGCATAATGGATTAACTCATATTCCCGAAGCACACGATATTTTACACGGCGAAAAGGTCGCCTATGGCATTCTCGTTCAGTTGCGTCTCGAAGAGATGGTGCAAGGCGATCGACTCGCTATTACTGCCCGAAAGCAATTATTACAATTTTATCAAGATATTGGTTTGCCGAAAACTTTGGAGGATTTGGGGCTGCATCATATTCCTTTAGCGGCTTTGCGTCGCGCGTCAGAAGTCGCTTGCAATCCTCAATCCGATATTCACCGATTACCTTTTATCGTCACTCCAGAACAACTGATGGCAGCGATGGTGTCAACGACGGTGACAACAGAACACAGCTATAACGCGACTGTTTCGCCAGTATTGCCATCGCTTTCCATCCCAGAAGGGTAAAGGGCTGCGATCGCAGTCCTCAACCTCTTTTTGAATTCAAAATTCAAATTGGCGTGATTTGAGATTGGCGATCGCTTCAGCTACAGTCGAGTTAAATTGTGTATCCGTAGCTTTCTCTACCCTTTGCCAAAATGTCCTCGGCTTCTTGAATTATGGTAGCAAGGCGATCGTATAAAGTTTGCGCGCTATTCCGTTGTTCGGGGGCAAGGGTGTCGTCATCCAATAGGGTCTTTTGAAAGGTTCGCAATTCTTCGAGAGTAATGGTTTCGTGGTTTGGGGTGGGATTGAGGGAATGGTGGTGACTCATGACTCTTGGAGGTGAAACGCTCTGATGAATGTTATCTTTATAATTCCCCAAATTTTCTCAAACGCCAATATAGAAAAGTTGATAAATATTCTTAAAAGTTGGTGGGTTGGTCTGCGGATTTCCACATTACGCGATCGCATTCAATCCCACATCTTAAAGTTCTTTATTTCTCTAGATGTCTAGATATTGTCAGATTGAAGTGCACGGATGCAGTAAATTAACGCAAAGAAGTACCCCGTACAGGTGCGAGGATCATTAAGGGGGGTAAATTTTTTTATTATCTTTAGACATCTTCCCGTTTTAAAAAGACGGGATTCTTGGGATTACTTTCTGGATGCGATCGCCAGATAATCGGCACACCCCCTTATAGTTATGATAAACGGTGATAATTCATGCAGCAAGCAATACTCGAACATTTTTTTTAAGCAAGTTTTTTCCACAAACTGCTATCCAAGAGGCGCTTTCCTCCTCTTCGACCTGCTGCTAGCGCCTTGAGACTGTCTCGGGTTTTGTCAAATTCTGCTTGCCGATCTTGACCAGTTTCTGACAGGGCAGGAACAGAGTACTTGATGTAGAATTCTCCTTGATATTGGAACTCGATGCGATCGATTTCTAGATCTTGGAGGAATGAGGTATGAGAGCGAAAGGCGTCGATCGCGTGATTTAAGTTGTTTCGGTCGGTAAAATCTAGGCGAATTTCCCGCGTCCCGATCAGGTGTAAGGCAGGTAGGGTAACGTTCAGACAAATATCGATCAAATCTTCGAGTTGTCTTTCCAAGTCGTATTGGAAGTGGAAAAATAAGCTATCTTGCATGGTTCTCCTAGGTGTAACTACCGATCGGTTTAATTTTGTCATAAACTCTCTTGAATTTTCAAGAGAAAATTAAAGTTTTTTTCGCGATGTCAAGATATGTTAAGACGCTCTCTCACTTTTGCTACGACAAACAAAAAATTCGACCGGCCATCCTCTAAAAAACGAAAAGCCTGATAATTCTGACGATCGCCGTTCTCCTTCAAGCCATATCACTTGAGTTTTACTAACAAAATTCCCAGTTCCCCGGTTTCGTTTTCCAGAATTTTCTCTCTCGATATAAAAAATTTAATATTTTCTTAATATTTATGGCTTTATCTTAACTTTATAAAGATAGATTGGAGTTTATTCTTGATTTATATAAAATCTCCGTGAAAATACGGGAGTTTATCGATTTTTTGCGTCTAGAGGAAATAGTCGTGCAGAAGAGATGGCACAACCCATTCATTATTTGTCCGGGTTTCGTAGGCACTCCCGTTGCGTGATTTCATGACGATAGCGAAACATATCCTGCAAGCGCGATTCCACCCACCAACCGAGGAAAAATTCTGCTAACCCACCGCCGGGGAGTTCGTAAGCGATCGCATCGGTTAATCTCGTTTTGCCTTCCTCATCGTCAAATTGGTGGCGATGCGTCCAAGAGACTAACGGACCCTCGCTTTGTTCGTCAGTAAAAAAATGATATCGTTCGCATTGAGTATGACGGGCGACCCAAGTGACAGGAAGAAAACCGAGAAATATACGAAATTCAGAAATTGCGCCAACTCCTAAACCCCCTTCGCGACGAATGACTTGGACGGGTTGCCAAGGGGGTGTTAAAATTTGCAAAATATCTGCTCTTTCGTGAAAATTCCAAACAGTTTCTATCGGTGCATCAATCAGGGTTGAGTATTTAAAGTTCAACATTGGGCAACTATTGCTCGATAAAGTTATAGCTGGAGTTCGACACGAAAAATCGTGGGTTTGCGATCGTTTTCTGCTTGCCAACCCATTGAGGAGAGAAAATCAGCAATTGATTCCGTTTCGACAACATCTGCACCCCATTCCCCGGTTTTCAGGGTTTCCGGATCGGAACTCGTAACGGGAGTTTGTTTCTGTCCGGCGAGAAAAAGAATATTGTAAGAACTTTTAGGATATACCTTTTGTTCTTGGCGAGTTTGTGCCAGAACTTCAGCACAGATTTGTCCGACTTGTTTGGGTTCTAATTGTTCGGGATCGAAGAGGATTTCCACCATCCAATGAGCGTGAGCTAAAGCGCGACAATCAATATCGACGCGATCGCGCAATCCTTCCACAAAAATAGCAGCAAATGCTTCGCGAGAGATTTCGGGAACGATCGCATCGGCGAGCGCAAAATTGTGAGCGAGGAGCATTCGGCCTTGACGGCGATCGAGATTCATGGTTATCACCCTGTAAACTACCGCTATTCAATCCAAAATTATGATAGCAGTTTCCTCTAGCTCAAATCTAGCCAACTCAATTCATGCTGAAAGAACGAGTCCCAAACCGTAGAAGACGATCGCGACTGCCAATCCCAACAAAAAGCAGATGCGCATTAATTGTAAGGCTTCGAGAACGATCTCCGGCGACAGCTCTGTCTCTTATACAC
>JBFRWJ010000031.1:0-7088 GCA_051439525.1 Spirulina sp.
GATATCAAAATTTTTGCTTTTTCAGCCAACAAGTTTATCGGACTATCGGGCGGCTAAAGCCGCCGTGTCGATTTTCTACCCCGCTCTAAAGAGACGGGGCTATCAATCTCCCGTTCTTTTTTCGTATGGGGTCGGCAGAGATGAAAGAATCGCAGTTTTAGGGTATATTAAGCTAAAATTGCGATTGTTTTGTCTATGCTGCAAGTAGAGTCTCGAAGTCCGGAAACCCAGATGCCCAAACCGACGAAAACCGCCATCTTAGTCATTGGCGGTGCAGAAGATAAAGTGCACGGTCGAGAAATTTTGCACACCTTCTTTAATCGCTCGGGGGGAAGCGAGGCGATAATCGGCATCGTTCCTTCCGCATCTCGAGAGCCCGTACTGGTGGGAGACCGCTATCGCCGAATTTTTGACGAAATGGGAGCCAAGCGCATCGAGTTACTGGACATCCGCGATCGCGCCCAAGGCAGCGATGCCAACTATCTCGAATTCGTGCAAAACTGTACGGGAATTTTCCTGACCGGAGGGGATCAGTTGCGCCTGTGCGCCTTACTGGCCGAAACCCCGGTTATGGAACTCATTCGCGATCGCGTTCAAAAACACGAAATTACCCTCGCCGGAACCAGTGCCGGCGCCGCCGTCATGGGCCACCACATGATCGGCGGTGGTGGAAGCGGCGAATCTCCCAATCGCTCTCTCATCGACATGGCCATGGGACTGGGTATCATTCCCGAAACCATTGTGGATCAGCACTTCCACAATCGCAACCGCATGGCGAGATTATTGAGCGCGATCGCCATTCATCCCGATCGCCTCGGTATTGGCATTGATGAAGACACCTGTGCCATGTTCGAGCAAGATGGTTGGATTCAAGTGTTGGGCAAAGGAACCGTCAATATTATCGACGCGCAATATCTCTCCCACACCAATCAACTGAATGTAGATGTCAGCGATCCCTTAAGCCTGCACGGTCTGAGAATTCACGTCCTCTGTCACGGCGATCGTTACAATATCTATCAACGCCGCCCTCTGACCAAAGAATAACCAGTTGTGGTAATGCAAGCACCCATTACCGATTACCCAAAATAACGAGTAAAGAGTAAAGAGTAACGATTACCGATTACCGATTACCGATTACCGATTACCCATTACCGATTACCCATTACCGATTACCGATTACCCATTACCAAATTTAAAACTGTTCGCCCAGAACAGTTTTCTATGTTTTTAACGAGAGAAACTGAGGCTTGGCGATCGGCGATCGAAGTCGAAGTGTTGCATCTCCCCCTAAAATCCCCATCAAAGGCTTATGAAAATTCTTAAAACCCTAACCCTGCGCGGCCCCAACTACTGGAGCATTCGCTACCACAAATTAATCGTCATGCGCTTGGACTTGGAGGATCTCGACGAACGGTACTCCAACACAATACCGGGTTTTTATGAAGGATTGACATCGCTTTTGCCCACCTTAATCGAACATTACTGTTCCCCCAAACATCGAGGGGGGTTTCTCAAACGCCTGCAAGAAGGGACGTTAATGGGGCATATTGTCGAACACGTCGCCCTCGAACTCCTCGATTTGGCGGGAATGCGGGTGGGTTTCGGACGCACGCGACAGACCTCGGAACGCGGGGTGTATAACGTCGTCTTTGAATATCTCGACGAACAAGCCGGACGTTATGCCGGACGCGCTGCGGTGCGGTTGTGTCAGAGTCTTGTCAATACGGGAACCTATCCCCAAGAAGAACTCCAGCAAGACCTCAACGATCTCAAAGAACTTTGGGCCAATGCGTCCTTGGGCCCCAGTACGGAAACGATTATTACCGAAGCCGAAGAGCGAGGCATTCCTTGGATGCACCTCAGCACGAGAGCCTTGATTCAATTGGGATACGGCGTTAACCAAAAACGCATCCAAGCGACCCTTTCAGACTATTCCAGCATTCTCGCCGTGGAATTGGCTTGCGATAAGGAAGGAACGAAAACCGTCCTGCGAGATGCGGGCATTCCCGTCCCGCGAGGAACCGTCATTCGCTATTTTGACGAACTCGAAGACGCGATCGAAGATGTGGGAGGCTATCCCATTGTCATTAAGCCCCTCGATGGCAATCACGGTCGCGGCATTACCATTGAGATCAAGCAGTGGCAGGAAGCAGAGGAGGCTTACGATTTAGCAAGCAAGGCTTCTAAAACCAAATCCGTTATTGTCGAGCGCTACTACCAAGGCAGCGATCATCGCATCCTCGTCATTCAAGGTAAAGTCGTTGCCGTTGCCGAACGGATTCCCGCTCATGTCATCGGGGACAATCGCTCCACCATTAGCGAATTGATCGACCAAACCAACCGAGATCCCAGACGGGGGGACGGTCACGCTAACGTCCTCACCAAAATCAAACTGGATAAAACCGCCGCCGATGTCTTGGCACGCCAAGGGTATAACTTGGATAGCATTCCCCGCGATGGCGATCGGGTTTATTTACGGGCAACGGCAAATCTGAGTACCGGCGGCATTTCCATCGATCGCACCGACGAAATTCACCCGGAAAATATCTGGATCGCCGAGCGGGTGGTGAAAACCATCGGCTTGGATATTGCCGGGATCGATGTCGTGACTTCGGATATTAGCAAACCTTTGCGAGAAACGGATGGGGTGATTGTGGAAGTGAATGCCGCCCCCGGTTTCCGGATGCACGCTTCCCCTAGCAAGGGCTTACCTCGCAATGTGGGGGCGGCGGTTTTGGATATGCTCTATCCTGAAGGCAGCTCCCCCCGCATTCCCATTGTTGCCCTGACGGGAACTAACGGCAAAACCACGACCACGCGCCTGACTGCCCATATTTTCCGACAAACCGGGCAAGTGGTGGGCTACACCACCACCGACGGGATTTATATCGGGGAATATTTGGTCGAAAAAGGCGATACGACCGGACCTCAAAGCGCTCAGTTGATTTTGAAAGATCCCACCGTCGAAATTGCTGTTTTAGAAACGGCGCGGGGGGGAATTTTGCGATCGGGGCTGGCCTTCGCTCGCTGCGATGTCTCGGTAATCCTCAATGTGGCGGCGGATCATTTGGGGATCGGCGATATCGATACCGTGGAACAAATGGCTTCGGTCAAATCCGTGGTAGCAGAAACCACGACCCCGGAAGGCTATGCCATCCTTAATGCTGACGATCCCTTGGTTGCAAAAATGGCAGAAAAAGTCAAGAGTAAAGTGGCTTATTTTTCCATGAATCCCGATAATCCCGTCATTCAAGAACATACCCGTCGGGGCAAATTGGCAGCACTTTATGAAAATGGCTATCTCACGATTATCGAAGGAGATTGGAAACTGCGCATTGAGGCAGCGAAAAATATTCCGTCAACCTTGAAGGGGATGGCACCTTTTATGATTGCCAATGCCTTGGCTGCATGTTTGGCAGCCTTTGCGCAAGGGGTGAATATCGAAAGCATTCGCCAAGGGGTGAGAACCTTTACCCTTTCCACGGAACAAACTCCCGGACGGATGAACTTAATCGATATGGGACGACATCACGCCCTGATCGATTATGCTCACAATCCTGCGGGCTACGAAGCATTAGGAGGATTTGTGAAAAACTGGGAGGGAGAACGTTTGGGAGTTATCGGCGGCCCGGGGGATCGCCGGAATGAAGATTTGATTTTATTGGGCAAATTGTCAGCGCAGATGTTCGATCGCATCATTATTAAGGAAGATTACGACAAGCGCGGTCGCGATGCGGGAGAAGTGGCAGATCTGATCGTCAAGGGCATTTTGCAAGAAAAATCTGATGCTTGCTACGAAACCGTTTTGGATGAGAAAGAAGCCATTCGCACCGGGTTGGATCGGGTGGTTGATGGCGGTTTGGTGGTCATTACTCCGGAAAGCGTCACTGGCGCGATCGCCATTCTCGAAGATGTTCAAGCGCGGGTTGCAAAATGAGCGAAGTTGAGGCAATCGTTATCGGAAGCGGGATCGGAGGCTTGAGTTGCGCGGCAATGTTGGCACGCTACGGCTTCGAGGTTTTAGCGTGCGAAAGTCATACCATCCCCGGAGGTGCGGCTCATAGTTTTCAACGCGATGGCTTTACCTTTGACTCGGGCCCGTCCCTGTATTCGGGATTATCTTACAGTCCCTCGAGCAACCCGTTGCGTTTTGTTCTCGACGCGATCGGGGAAGATATTCCTTGGGCAACTTATGACACTTGGGGCTGTTGTTTGCCGGAGGGAGATTTTCCCGCTCCCATCGGTGCGGACGCGTTTGCAGAGATACTGGAACAATTGCGGGGAAAGGCGGCAGTGGCTCAATGGCGACAGTTGCAACGGATGATGAAACCCTTGGGAGAAGCGACCCTTGCTCTTCCTTCTGCTGCCGTCCGCTACGATTTGGGGGCAATTTTAACGTTGGGAAGGTATCTACCGGCAATGTTGCCGCATTTGGGAGCATCCTTGCAATTGACCGGAGATTTTGCGAGGATTTTAGAGGGAGTTGTCAGCGATCGCTTTCTGCTCAATTGGTTGGATCTGCTCTGTTTCCTCCTCTCCGGTTTGCCTGCTAAGGGGACGAGTGCGGCAGAAATGGCGTTTATGTTTGCCGAATGGTACCGCCCCGAGGTAGTGTTGGACTATCCCATGGGAGGAAGCGGCGCGATCGTGGAGGCTTTGGTGCGGGGAATGCGGCGCTATGGGGGAGAGTTGCGCTTGGGGGCAAGGGTTGAAGAGATTTTAACCGAGGGGGGACGCGCGACGGGAGTGAGATTGAAAAATGGAGAGGTCATTAAGGCACGTCAGGCAGTTATCTCTAATGTTTCTATTTGGAACACCTTAGAGTTATTAGACGATCGCGCCGTCCTTGCTGCTTTTCGTCAAGAACGAGATAAAACACCTCCCTGTCCCAGTTTTATGCACCTGCATCTAGGCATTGATGGGAGCGGACTTCCAGACGATTTACACTGTCATTATATTTTCGTGGAGGATTGGGAAAAGGGGGTGAAAGCACCGCAAAATGTGGTTGCCATTTCGATTCCGTCTCTGCTCGATCCCGATCTTGCTCCCCCCGGAAAACACGCCATTCACGTTTATACCCCGGCAACCGAACCCTATCATTTATGGGAGGGGATGGATCGCCGCAGTGCGGCTTACGTCCGACAAAAAGAAGCGCGATCGCAAATTTGCTGGCAGGCATTAGAACGCGTGATTCCCAATATTCGCGATCGCTGCGAACTCACTCTCGTCGGAACGCCTCTCACTCACGAGCGCTTCCTCAATATCCATCGCGGCAGTTACGGGCCCGAAATTCCGGTAACGGAGGGGGTGTTTCCCAGTGCGACGACTCCGTTACCCGGACTTTTACTCTGCGGTGCTTCGACTTTTCCCGGGATTGGGATACCTGCGGTGGCGGCGAGTGGCATTGCGGCGGCAAATACCCTTGCCCCGGTAGGCAAACATTTACAATTGTTAAATTGAATGTTGGATTTTGAATCAATATAATGAAAAATACCAAAATTAGATGCGTTTACCCATTCTAGCGGGAACAAGTTGCTGTAAATCGCATCACGGAATAAACAAGCGACCAACTCCCATATAATCCGGAAGATCGAGAATAATTTCCACAAGCCTTTCAATACAATGTTCTCGATACTGATATTCATAAACTCGATCGGGATTGCCAATGGTAATAATGGGTAATGAGGTGGGTGAATTTTCTTCGCGCATCACTTCTTCTAGGGAATCTTCACCTTTTGCATTGCGGTTTGCTGTCAACAATATAGTACTACGCAAATACATTAGGACATTAAGATGAACCACTCCAGACACAGAGAACACATAGATAGGACTGACGCACCCGCCCCCTAAATCCCCCAACTTTGGGGGACTTTGACTCCGATTCCCCCCAGATTTGGGGGGCTAGGGGGGCTAAATTGTGTGACACTGCGTAAGTCCTGATAGAGAAGGAGGAAGATGTCCTAAGCAATTAGAGTAGGGCTATAACATTCGATTGGTTTGAGCAAATTTCCAAACCATACGATCGCTGCTATCGATCGCCAATCCAATCTCTCGAAAAGTCACGAACTGAATGGGAACGAGTTCTAACCATCCTTGAGAGATAAGACTTCCAGAAAGCAAAAGAGCATGGCGATTCAAATTATGGTCAACCAGAACAATCATTGATTTTTTGCTTCTCGCTGCATTCTTCGCTGTATGAGCTTAATTCGAGCTGCTTCATAACCGGGACGAGGAGGCAATTTCGCAATTTGAGCCAAGCGATCGCGATTGCGTTCTTCCCAATACTGTCGAATTTCTTCGGCATTTTGCAACACCTCCCGATACTCTTTTTCGACCTCGGTTTTATGGGTCTCAATGTAGTCAAGCGCCGCCTGAAGTTGAGCATCTGTAAGTTCGAGGGTATCGCGAGTATATTTGTAAGGATATCCCGCTTTGAGATCGTCCATGATGTCATAGAGGGTGATGCGCGTTCCCACGATCGCCAACCCCCGTTCTGTGCGAGCAATCCCCGTACTCGGATCGGGTTGTAAAGTCATAATCCCACTCCTAAATCTGCCTCAACTCTAATACAAAACACAGTTTAACTTTCCTCCTCCAGATACCCCTTTAACTTAATTAGGACTTACGCACCTTGCCCCCTAAATCCCCCAATCCCCCTCCCATCCCCCTTATTAAGGGGGAAAGCCAAAGGAGACTTCGCTTTTCAAGGATGGGGGACTTCCGGTCTGGTTTCCCCCCTCTTTTTCCCCCTTCCCAAGGGGGGTTAGGGGGGATGGGGGCGAAATCTCGTGACACTGCGTAAGTCCTGTTAATTTTAAATCGACCTGTAATGTTTGCTGCAAATCTATTAAGATCAAAAGTACAGCTATGAAAATCAAGCGATGACAACCGCAACCTCCGAGAAAATTTGCTGGACAATCGCCGACTTGGAAATCTTTCCAGAAGATGGGAAACGCTATGAAATCATTGCAGGAGAACTTTTCGTGACGAGATCCCCTCATTGGCAACATCAAAGAATTTCTGGAAATATCTACACGGCATTAAACGCATGGTCTGAAAAAACGGGTTTGGGAAGTCCTGCGATCGCG
>JBFRWJ010000032.1:0-2575 GCA_051439525.1 Spirulina sp.
TCCCCGTACTGAAAACAGAACCCGCGATCGCGTAAATATTTTCTCCTTCGTTAACGGCTAAATCTCCACCATTGACAATAATTCCGGGTTGCATTGTATCGAAAAATAAACCCGTCGGATTGCCGATTAATGTCGTATAATCATTCATCCCCGAAGCCTTAAAAAAGCCATTTTCAAATCCGATGTGATTTGCGGTCGAAACGCCAAAACTTCTCGGTACATCCAATCTTGCCCCGCGAGTAAATATCCATCCCGCTTCATTGACTAAATATAGATTGCTCTCTCCCCCACTGAGGCGGATTAATCCTTCAACGATCGAGAGATTTCCACCGACCACTCGTCCTAAAATATTGTTGATTTCGGGATGAGAAATAAAATCGGCAATTTCGTTGGGGGTTAATCCAAATTCTTGAAAGCTGTGGAATAAGTTAAACCCCGATCGCGTACCCCCTGTAATGGTATAGATATTTCCATTTTGTTGAATTAGAGTTCCCGCGCGATCGGGTGCGGAAACGATCGATTGAGCGCGGAGAGTTTGGGGGAAAATAAAGGGAAGAGAAGAGAGAGCAGCTAAGAAACCAAGACGAAATCCAGCGAACACGAGATGCACCTATAATCTTGCTTAAATACTAAGACTGTATGATACAAGATCGCGATCGCTTTTTGAATACTTTTTTAATGATTTCTTGACTTTTCAATGTAATACAAGTATACAATCGGGGCGATTGTGTCAAGGAACTCGCCCCGATAACTGGTAACTGGTGACTGATTAACAGCAACCGCCACTGTTATAGTGCCAAGTCGAAGGCGTGATGGTAATGCGATCGCTAAAATGAGTAGCAAATTGAACCGCAGTTTTATCGCAGATGCCGACGGGAACGCCGCGTTGTAGAATATAGCCGTTACCATCGTCGAGAGTCTCTTCGTTGCCTCGATAGATCGCCATTTTCCCCGTGAAGATGCAAGCACCGTCGGGAGGCATGGGAACTTTAAAAGAAGCAGAATCCAAACTTTCTAAGAGCAGATCCTCTTCGAGATTGTAAGTTTGGCGATCGAGGAGGCGATAGGGACGGCGCGCCCGAATTTCCACTTGACCGAAACCCGCATCAACCAATTGTTGTACGTATTCTTCATAAGTTAGCGCCCCGGACAAGCACATTGCTCGCAAGCGATCGTCTTCTCGCAAATGAGAGGGAATGGGACGAGTAGCAATGGGATCGCTCATTAATAACCGACCTCCCATTTTCAGAACGCGATACGTTTCCCGCAAGGCTTTGGCTAAATCCTCTGGGGAGTAAATATTAAATAGGCAATTTTGCGCTACCACATCCACCGAATTATCAGCAATGGGTAAATTAAAAGCATCTCCCTCCCGAATATCAACAAATTCCGGGTCAAACCAATCATTTTTTTCTGAAGCAACGAGAAGATTGCGTTTTGCCGCTTCTCGCATTTCGGCGACGGGATCCACGGCAATAATTGCTTGGGGTTTGCGAGAAAAATAAGCAAATTGTAAGGCTTCTAAACCGCCCCCAACGCCAATATAAAGGACTTTGGGCTGTCCGATGAGTTCGGCGGCCTGTACGGTCGTTCCACATCCATAATTCATGTCATACATGATTTTGGGAACATTTAAACCGGGAAATTGTTGCGGAGGACTTTGCACGCAACAAAGTCCTGTTTCGGGCGTTTCGGCAACTTCTTTATAAAACTGCGCTGTCGCTTCTAAGTAGGTCATGCTGGAATGGAACGAGAAATAATTCTTGAAAGTATATCGGTCTATTGTAAGACGATCGATCTGAATTTTTCCTGAAAAGATGCTAAATTATCCCTAGATTGCGATCGCGCATCAGCAAGGATGACCCCCTCGGGTTGGGGAGCGCTCTTGGGGCCACAACATAATCGCCGCGATCGTGAATTAAAGTTAAAATTCTCTTCTGACTGAGAAGTCAGAGCGGATATTGTAGTATAATAGGACAAAATAAACGCATCAAATAGACTCACAATAAAAGGTCATGGAACTGAAAGCAATTCCTCTAGAAATTCCGGAAGGCTGTAATATTATTCTCGGTCAAACTCATTTTATCAAAACCGTCGAAGACCTACACGAAATTATGGTGGGAATTTCGGCACAAGTGAAATTTGGTTTGGCTTTTTGTGAAGCCTCCGGCCCTTGTTTAATTCGGGTGACGGGGAATGATGAAGAATTACAGGAAGTAGCGGTTAAAAATGCTCATTCGCTCGCTGCCGGACATAGCTTTATTATTGTATTAAAAGATGCGTTTCCGATTCATTTTCTCAACGGGATTAAGCAGTGCCAAGAAGTTTGCAATATTTATTGTGCGACGGCAAATCCCGTACAAGTCATTATTGCCGAAGTCGAGCAAGGAAGAGGAATCTTGGGAGTTGTTGATGGCTTTTCTCCAAAAGGTGTGGAAACGTCTGAAGATATCAAATCTCGTCAGGAACTCTTGCGGACGTTTGGTTATAAATTGTAATTTAAGTGAATTTTTTGAATTTTGAATTCTTTCCTCGGAGTTTGCTAGGCTAGAAATAGAGCGCGATCGCGCGGTTC
>JBFRWJ010000033.1:0-20838 GCA_051439525.1 Spirulina sp.
ATTCAAAAAGTGATGCCCGATCTCGATGCCGCGATCGCCACCCCGAACATGATTGGCGGTGGCGCGGCAGATTCTCCTCCCCAACGCCAGCGATCGCGAAAGGTCAAAAATTTTGTAAAAAATTCTTAACCTTTTAGAATGAGGGATGAGAGATAACCGATCGCCCTCATAGGTAATGCAATTGTTTGAAGAACGAGAACCCCAAAACGCTCCCGACGATCGCCCCTTAACCATCGCCGAGAACTCCCCTTCCCCGCACCCAAATCCCCCGCCCCCGTCCCGAGAGCGCGGTCTGCTTCCCGTTTTGAAAAACAAGCGCTTTCTCATTTTGTGGCTCGGTCAAATTTTCTCGCAACTCGCCGATAAGGTTTATATCGTCCTCATGGTCGCCCTGATCTCAACCCATTTCCATGTTGGCGAAAACCGTATCGGGGCTTGGGTTTCGGCGATTTCCATTGCCTTAACCATTCCCGCCATTTTATTCGGTTCCCTGGCGGGGGTTTATGTCGATCGCTGGTTCAAAAAAGATATTTTAGTCGCCAGCAACCTCTTGCGGGGTATATTCACCTTTGCCATTCCCCCCTTGCTCTGGCTCTCAGCCGACTGGGGAAGTCTGTGGGGAGTACCTTGGGGCTTTTGCCTGCTGCTGGCGATCACTTTTTTCGTCTCCACCTTCACCCAATTTTTTGCCCCTGCCGAACAAGTGACCCTTCCCCTCATCGTGCGCCGCGATCGCCTCATCCCCGCGAACTCTATTTATGCCACCACCATGATGGCCTTGCTGATCGTGGGATTTGCCGTAGGGGAACCTCTTCTCGCCCTCACCGATCGCCTCGTGAGAAGTCTCGTTCCCACTTGGTCTTTTGGGGAAGAGCTGTTTGTCGGCGGGGCCTACGCCCTCGCCGGCACGATCCTCCTGTTCCTGAAAACTGGAGAAAATCGAAACTCGCGCGATCGCGAACATCCTCACGTTTTCCAAGACATTTGGGAGGGCATTCTCTACCTAAAAGAAAATCATCGGGTGCGCAACGCTCTCGTGCAAATTACCAGCCTCTTCTGCATTTTTGCCGCCCTCACCATTTTAGCGGTGCCCCTTGCCGCCAGAATTCCCAGTCTGAACGCTCAACAATTCGGCTTCTTACTGGCGGCAAGCAGCATGGGTTTGGGACTGGGCGCAACCGTTTTAGGTCAGTGGGGACACGATCTGCCCCGCACGGGACTGAGTTTCTGGGGATTCATCGCCTTGGCCGCCGCTCTGGTGGGCTTATCGTTTAGCGATCGCTCCCTCCTCCTCGCATTACTCGGGATGGCCGGTTGTGGAGCCTGTGCCGCCACCATTTACGTTCCCATGCAAACCACTATTCAAGACCAAACCCCGGAAGAAATGCGGGGGAAAGTATTCGGACTGCAAAATAACGCCGTGAATATTGCTCTCTCGCTCCCCCTCGCCCTCGCGGGTGTCGCTCAATCTTTATGGGGGTTGCGTCCGGTGTTATGGGGTTTGGCTGCTATCGCTATAACTACAGGTTTCCTCAATTGGTATATTTCCCGCCCGAACGTGGTAACATCAAGCCATGTTAAGAAATCCTAAGATTGTTCCCAATCGATTTCTAACTGTTAACCGTTAACTGATGTAGAGACGTTTCCTGAAATGTCCCAATTCACCAACAACCGATAACTGATAACTGTTAAAAACGATTGAATGCACATCGCTTGGCTGGGAAAAAAATCACCATTCTGCGGCAATGTCACCTACGGTCGCGAGATTACCAATGCCTTGTTGGATCGCGGACATCGCGTGAGTTTTCTCCACTTTGCTCAAGAAGACTTTGTGGATAAAACGTGGCGATCGGATTGTCCGGAAGTTGTTTTGCCTTTTTTATACAAATCGCAGGTTTATACCATTCCCACTCTGCGAGCGAGTCAAATTTTAACGCGATCGCTGGCAAAATTAAAACCGGATATCGTTCATGCCTCCCTCACCCTCTCGACTCTCGATTTCCGTCTTCCCGAGATTTGCGAAGAACTAAATATTCCTCTGGTTGCTACGTTTCATCCTCCCTTCGATAGCAAACTTCGCAATCTCAAATCCAGCACGCAGTTTGTCGCCTATCAACTCTACGCGCCTTTTTTGGCACATTACGATCGCGTCATTATTTTCTCAAATCTACAAAAAGATTTACTCGCGCGCTTGGGGGTTCCCAAACACAAAATCGCTGTGATTCCCAACGGCGTAGACGTACACAGATATTCTCCTGGCATCTCCCATTTTAGAGCCAGAGTCAAAGCCGATCGTCTCTTCGTTTATATGGGTCGCATTTCCACGGAAAAGAATGTCGAGGCCATGTTAAAGGGATGGAAACTCTCGAATATGGGGTCGGGGTGCAAGTTGGTCATCGTGGGGGACGGGCCGCTCAAATCCGTTTTAGAACCCCTTTACGGCATCGAGGATGGTATCATTTGGCATGGGTTTGAAAGGAACGAACAGAAGCGCATCGAAATTCTCCGAGCTGCGGATGCGTTTATTTTACCGTCTCTGATCGAAGGGTTGTCCCTCTCTCTCTTGGAGGCAATGGCCTGCGGGGTTGCCTGTATTGCCACGGATGCGGGAGCCGATGCAGAGGTCTTAGAAGGAGGGGCAGGGGTTACTATTGCTACTCAAGGAGTAACCACTCAATTAAAAACATTGCTGCCCCTGTTTCGAGATCAGCCAGAACTCACTCAGCTTCTAGGTTATAAAGGCAGGCAGCGCGTTTTAGAACGCTATACCCTCAGTCGCAATATCACTTGCGTCGAAAAACTTTATACCGAGATGTTGCAGTCGAGGCCAATGCCCTTAAGTAGTCGGTGGGCTTGATTGGCGATCGCCGATTCTTTTTTCGGATTTGTATTTTTTTTTACAGAAAAAAAATACAAATTCCTTGCTGTATCGCAAATATTATTGGACTCAGTAAATATGGCTAATTTTCCAACTCCTCCTTTTCTCAAACAGTATTTAGCAAACTTATTTAATTTAAAACAGGATTTACAAGGATTCTTACAAATCGATCCCAAAGAGCTGGACAGAAAGTTAGAACCGAGTCGCGAACAATTGGCCGGTCTCGGGCACAAAGATTTTGATTGGGAAACAGCGACTAATTTTTATCGCGATAAAGTCAAGGATTTATATTTGTGTGAATTAGGAGCGTGGCATTTAGCCAGTCATGAATATATAGGAGATACCCTCAGATTAATTGCAGATCGTGCAAAGGGTCGAGTCTTAGATTTTGGGGGAGGTATTGGGACTCACACTCTGGGAGTCGCTCTATCTCCTCAAGTCGAGCGAGTTGTCTACTGCGACCTCAATCCCATTCATCTTGATTTTGTACGCTACAGAGCAGAAAAAATGAATCTTTCTCACAAAATATCATTTTCGTGTGAAGTTTCTCCAGAAGAGACTTTTGATACGATCCTTGCTTTTGACGTTATCGAACATCTATTGAATCCTCGGGAGCAATTGCTGCAATTCCACAAATCTCTTACGCATGAAGGCATACTTATTATTAACTGGTACTTTTTTCGAGGATTTAATCATGAGTTTCCGTTCCATATAGACGAGCCTGAAATTGTAGAAGCATTCTTTAAAACACTTCAATATCACTTTCTTGAAGTATTTCAGCCTTACTATATTACTGCGAGGTGCTATACGAAATGGAACAGAACTCAAGCGATCGATGAAGCTTCGAGGAGCGACACGAATGCTTAAAACGTTGCGATCGGCGGCAATGTTTTGACCGCCAATTAACCGACTTATTGCTGTAGTTTTAAAACCGCCATAAACGCCTCTTGAAGGACATCTACAGTCCCGATCGCTTTCATCCGTACAAAAAAATCAATCAATCGCGAAATCACCTTTTTCTCTGATATGAGAAGGATGAAATGCGAGAACAATATCACTTTTAGGAACGCCAGCCGTCAGCAATTGTTCTACAACCCCATCTGCCGTACCATCAAAATGAATCCAGATTTTTTCATTGCGAATTTGGATGTGAACGAGGGTGCGATGAATGCGGCGTTTTCCTTCCCATCCCTCGCTGATGATGAGAAAATGATTGCGATCTTGACTGGCGATCGCGGTATTCTCAATTTGAGCATTACTGTAGGAGATGCTGGTATAATTTGCGAGAATATTTTGAATGCAATCGCGATATCGATCGAGCTTATTAACGGTTAGTGTTTCCATTGAACGATTATTGTTGAAGTTTTAAAACCGCCATAAACGCTTCTTGAGGGACATCTACAGTCCCGATCGCTTTCATCCGTTTTTTCCCTTTGGCTTGTTTCTGCAAGAGTTTTTTCTTCCGCGAAATATCCCCCCCGTAACACTTGGCCAAAACATCTTTCCGCAACGCGGGAATGTGTTCGCTGGCAATCACTTTAGACCCGATCGCGGCTTGTAAGGGGATCTTAAATTGATGGCGGGGAATGAGTTCTTTTAGTTTCTCTGTTAAAGCACGCCCCATAGGATATGCCTTATCTTTGTGAACGATGGTGGCTAAAGAATCCACCGGATCGCCATTGACCAAAATATCCAAGCGCACTAACTTATTTTCCCGATATCCCGTGAGATGGTATTCCATACTGGCATAGCCCCGAGAGCGGGATTTCATGCGATCGAAAAAGTCCGTGACCACTTCTGCCAACGGCATATCATAAATTAAGGTCGTGCGCTTGCTGGCAAAGTAGCGCATATCTTTAAAAATGCCCCGACTGGTTTGGCACAAATCCATTAAAGTGCCGACATAATCTTCCGGCGTAATGATTTCTAAATGAATGTAAGGTTCTTCAATTTTTTCCCGTTTATCGGGGGAAACTAATTGACTGGGATTATCAATTTCGTAGGTTTCTCCAGTTGTCGTCGTAATGCGATAAACCACGGAAGGAGCCGTTGTGATTAAGTCTAGATCGTATTCCCGTTCTAATCTTTCTTGGACGATTTCCATGTGCAGCAAGCCCAAGAAACCGCAGCGAAAACCGAATCCCATGGCACTCGAAGTTTCCGGTTCGTATTGCAGTGCTGCATCGCTGAGTTTCAGTTTTTCCAAAGCATCTCGCAACTCTCCATATTGCGCGGAATCTGTGGGAAATAAGCCACAAAATACCATTGATTTTGCTTCTTCATAACCCGGTAAAGGGTCTTCTGCCCGAGCATGGGCTAAGGTAATCGTATCTCCAACCCGAGCGTCGGCAACCGCTTTAATAGCCGCCGCAATATAACCCACCTCTCCCGCGTGCAACTCATCTACGGGGATTTGATTGGGAGAAAGCACGCCGAGTTCGTCAATTTCATATTCCTTTTCCGAAGCCATCAAACGAATGCGATCGCCTTTTTTGACTTTCCCATCCATGACGCGAAAATAGACGATGACTCCCCGATAGGGATCGTAATAACTATCAAAAATTAGGGCGCGTAAGGGTTCTTTAATGGTATCTTGGGGCGGCGGGATTAAATGGACGATGGATTCTAAAATTTCATCCACGCCAATGCCTTCTTTTGCTGAAGCCAAGATTGCTCCGCTACAATCGAGACCGATAATTTCTTCAATTTCGGCAATGACCCGTTCGGGTTCTGCCCCCGGCAAGTCTATTTTATTTAAAACGGGAATAATTTCCAGATCGTTTTCTAAGGCTAAATAAACATTCGCGAGGGTTTGCGCTTCTACTCCTTGAGACGCATCCACCACCAATAATGCCCCCTCGCAAGCAATGAGCGATCGCGACACCTCATAGGAAAAATCCACGTGTCCCGGGGTGTCGATGAGATTGAGGACGTACTCTTCCCCATCTTCTGCGGTATAGTTCATCCGTGCGGCTTGCAGCTTGATGGTAATCCCCCTCTCTCGGTCCAAGTCCATATTATCGAGGAACTGCTCTTTCATTTGTCGTGCTTGTACCGTCCCCGTAACTTGCAACAGGCGATCGGCGAGAGTGGACTTCCCGTGATCGATATGGGCAATGATACAGAAGTTGCGAATGCGAGCGGTGGAAACGTCGGTCATGGCGCGTATGCGGGCTGGCCTCAAAAGTGCTTAATCTATTTTAATATTTTCTGTTGACGTTCTCCTCTGCCTAAAGGCGAGAGGATTGCTGAATATCACTATTCAGATTTTCTCCTTCTTCGACAAACCTTAAAACCAACTATCTCTTACGAGCAATGCCTAAACTTATCAACCATTCAATAGAATCAATCAACGAGCTTAGTTTAGCCAGTCCCAGAGGGCTATATCTCTAGAGACGTACTAGAATATGAATCTAGCGTTATCGTGCGCCCCACGATACGGTCTAAATCAACACGAAGAATTGGATTTTCTGAAATTGCTACTACTTTCGATTCGCAAGCTATGTTTTTCTTGGTGTTCGCTACCCAATATTTGTATCCTTAAGCGATACTTTTGAGTTCGAGCATATAGCAACACTCAGGGGATTCAGACCGTTTCGATTATAACACTAAAAAAGCCGTCCTAAAAGGACGGGGCTTTAGACCCATTTTTTTGGTAAGTTTGGGTTGCGCCAACCTTCAGCAAGGATTCCCCGTCCCTCTGAAGGGTGGGGAGGAATTGCGACTCAAAAAAAATGAGCGGCAGCGAATCTGCTCTTGACAAATTCACCCATACTGTTTAAATAAATTGAGGATTTAGAGGCAAAGCGATCGTGTCCAATGCCAATCATCTCCGTTCTACTCTACTCAAACTCGATGGCGCGAGTTATAAAGCCTACAAAGATATCAAAGGACGATATCGGTTTGCCGATTTTACTTTGATTGTCGATCGCGTCCAAGGGGATCCTTTTGCCGCACCGAGTCAATTGCGGGTAAAAGTCCCTCAATCTGTGGCAGGATTCCCCCCTCAATTTTACAAGTCTCCCAGTCGGAAAATTGCCCTCGAAGATTATTTAATTCGTCAATTCGATCGCGCGGCAAAGGATTTAAGTTCTCATCGCGGTACGGGGAAAAGCGGTCTCATTAGCGTAACTTCTCTCGGACAGGAGGTGTTGGCAAGAACGGCGGCTTTCGTGAGTGCGGAAGAGATTGAAATTCGCTTTGTGGTGGGACTTCCGGCGCGAGGACGGCGCATTTTAGGCCGTCAGGCGGCGGACTTGCTCTGTCAGGATATTCCGGAATTGGTCGATCGCGCCCTAATTTGCGATTCTTTAAATCCGAAAAGAATTCTGGCTTGGGTGAAAACCGTAGAAGATGCCGATGCCCTGCGATCGCAATTGTCCGAACGGAATTTAGTGGCCTTTGTGGCCAATGGGGCAATTTTACCCCGACGCAGTGGTGCGGACGAGCGACCTTTACGGGAAAATGCGATCGCGTTTCAATCCCCAGAATCTTTAGAAGTTGAGTTAAATTGTCCCAATCGCGGTACGATTCAGGGCATGGGAATTCCCCAAGGGATTACGTTAATTGTGGGGGGCGGATATCACGGCAAATCGACGTTATTGAAAGCGATCGAATTGGGGGTTTACAACCGCATTCTTGGAGACGGACGGGAATTGGCGGTCAGCGATCCGACGGCGGTGAAAATTCGGGCAGAGGACGGACGGAGTGTCGCGGGAGTGGATATTTCTCCCTTTATCAATCGACTGCCTCAAGGTCGTTCTACGCGCAATTTTTCCACATCTAATGCCAGTGGCAGTACGTCGCAAGCGGCCAATATTATCGAGGCATTGGAAGCCGGCGCAAAAGTCTTATTGGTGGATGAAGATACAGCCGCCACTAACTTTATGATTCGCGATCGCAGGATGCAGCAATTGATTCGTAAAGAGAAAGAACCTATTACCCCTTTTATCGATAAAATTCGCCAACTTTACGAAGATTATGGGGTTTCTACGATCTTGGTGATGGGAGGAAGCGGAGATTATTTCGACGTTGCCGATACGGTCATTGCCATGGAAAATTATCAGCCTTTTAATGTCACGGAAAAAGCCAAGGAAATCGCACGAGAATGCGCCACGGAGCGTCAAAAAGAGGGGGGAGAAGGTTTCGGTCGCATTACCCCTCGCATCCCCCTCGCAGACAGTATCGACCCGAGTCGGGGCAACCGTGCGGTCAAAGTTAAAGTAAGAGATGTGGATGAAGTGGCATTTGGGACAGAAGATATCGACCTCGCCGCCGTCGAACAAATCGTTAATCCGGGGCAATTGCGCGGGATCGCGGAAGCCCTAATTTATGCTAAGGAAAAGTATATTGACGATCGGCGATCGCTTTCCGAAATTCTCGATAAAATCATAGCCGATATTGAGGCGAAAGGACTCGATATTCTCACAGAATATCCCCAAGGAGATTTAGCAAAATTTCGACGTTTTGAACTCGCAGCCGCTTTAAATCGCTTGCGAAGTTTATCAGTAAACAGTGAACAGTGAACAGTGAACAGTGAACAGTAAACAGTTATCAGTAAACAGTTATCAGGTTTTTATGGCTATGAGTGAAAAATTTACCCGAGAACAACTCGACCAACTTTTGAGGGAAGTCCAAAACTTGAGCGATCGCACGGACAATGAACTCGATCGCGAGGAAGTTGAAGAAATTTTGCAGGAGTTAAATCTTCCTCCCGAATTACTGGATGAAGCGATGCGCCAAGTGTCGCGACGCAAAGCCCTCCAGAATCGCCAAACTCGCAATCGTTGGCTGGGATTCGGAATTATCGGGGTTGTGGTAATCGCGATCGCGGTCTTTTTCTTCTCTGCCTACAATCGCCAAAACACTCTCGATCGCATTGTCGCCTATCAAGATAGAATTACCCTGAAAGCCGACGATGACAGCAATGTAGAACGAATCCGGCGACAAGACAATCCGGAAGTATTCTATCGCGTTACCCTAGAAAACGTCCCCTTGGGTTCGCCCCTGTCTTTACAATGTAATTGGTACGATCCGGCGGGACGACTTGCCCATCAAAATCGCTACCAAACCCGCGCGATCGATCGAGAAGTTTGGAAAACTCGCTGTCGCTATAAATTTGGTTCGGCTTCAGCTTTGGGAACTTGGAAAGTGCAAATGATTTTAGGCGATCGCGTTTTGAGCGATCGGACTTTAGAGGTTGAATAAGATGGGATGCCATGATGCCGCAACGGGGAACGGGGAACAGAAGACGAGGGGAAGAGAGGATAACCGGAATAAATCCGGGCAAGTCCATCGATACAATGAGAAAAGAGCAAATTTGAAACCATTATGAGAAATTTAGCCCTGGGAGCCATAAAGCATGAATAACAATATTCGCGTCGGCAGTTTATTTGGAATTCCCTTTTTTATTAATCCTTCTTGGTTTTTAGTCTTGGCTTTGGGGATGTTCTGGTTTGGAGAGCAGTTTGCCACGTTGCCTCAAATTAATGGCTTAATGGCAGCCATTTTTGGGCTGATGACAGCTTTATTGCTCTTTGCCTCCGTCTTGGCTCATGAATTGGGACACAGTTTGGTCGCGATCGCTCGGGGCATTCGCGTCAAGTCCATTACCCTCTTTATTTTTGGGGGTTTGGCACTGTTGGAAAAAGAAGCGCAAACCCCTTGGGAATCCTTTCTCGTCGCGATCGCGGGTCCTTTGGTCAGTTTTCTTCTCTTCGGAATTTTTTCTCTCATTCAAGTGAGTATTCCGCTCCCCCTGCCTCTCCTCGAATTATGCTTTATGCTCGCCTTGCTCAATCTGGTTTTAGGGATTTTCAATCTCATTCCCGGGTTGCCCCTCGATGGGGGCAATATCCTCAAAGCGGCAATTTGGCAAATTACAGGCAATCCGAACAAGGGTTTGCTCTATGCCAGTCGCGTCGGTCAAGGGTTTGGCTGGCTGGCCGTGGTCACCGGAGGATTGGCTGTTGTGGGGATTAGTGCCTACGGGAGTATTTGGACGCTCTTTATCGGGATTTTCCTCTTGCAAAATGCGCGACGTTCCGCCCAGTCCGCCCTCCTCCAAGATAAGCTCGAACAGTATACTGCCAAAGATGCCGTGATTCCCAACAGCCCCATCGCCAACCAAAGATTAAACCTGCGAGAATTTGTGAACAATTATGTGATTGGCAACGAAAAATGGCGCAAATTTCTCGTGACGGATGATGAGGGCAAATTAGTCGGCGATCTTGTCCTCGAAGACCTCAAAACCATTACCACTTCTCTGTGGACGGAAACCTCCCTGCAAGTCCTCGCGCGTCCGATAGCAGAAACGGCAACCGTTGCCAGCGATCGCTCTTTGTTGGAAGTTGCTAAATTACTCGAAGGAGAGAATATTCAACAATTCGCGGTCATTGGTGAAAATGGTGTCGTTTTGGGACTTTTGGAAAAGTCTTCCATTATCAATCTGTTAGCAGCGAACGGGGAACGTTGAATGGGTCATTTCAATGAACAATGAACAATGAACAATGAACAATGACCGACCGCTAAAGCGGGAGGCTTGAAATTCGGAATTGTTTGGGTTTTCCTCCTGAAGGAGGAGGCTTGAAACCTTATTTTTTGGGTCATTAGAGAGATGGCGATCGCATTTTCCCTAACACGAGGCGCGATCGCCTGATTCCCCATTACCCATTCCTCAAGGCAATTAATCTTTGGATCGTTTCCAGTAATTTTTCGCGATCGAAGGGTTTGGTCAAATATTCTGTTGCCCCGGCCAAACGTCCCTGTACTTTATCAAAGGCCCCATCCCTTGCTGTCAGCATGATAATCGGTAACGTTTCAAATTGCGGCAAGCTGCGGACGGTTCGACACAATTCCAATCCATCCACTCCGGGCATGGTGACATCCAAGAGCAATAAGTCGATATTTTGATGATAAATCGCCGATAAAGCATCCACCGCATTATCGGCAACAATCACGCTGTACTGATTGTGCAAAGCCTGTTTGATAGATTGTCGCACGATGGGACTATCATCTACCGCTAAGATCGTAAAGGTTTGAGGTGCAGTTACGGACATTGTTAAATTTATTCTTAAATTTATGCGCGGGCTTGTATTGGGTTTTGCCTGGCCGATCGCTTTCGCCCCCCTCACTACCATATTAAGACAAGGGAATCTGATTTTTTATTGTGGCATAAACTTTGACCCATTTTCACAAAAGGATCGTCCAAGAAATACGAACCTCTTCAAAATACAGATATTGGCAATTTTTCCAGCAACTAGAGAATTATTAGACGGGGATCCCGGACTTCATCGGGAGAATTTGGAATTTTTTATTAAGAAAAATCAATAAAATCCAGAATTGTGTTAACAAATATTGCTCTGGTAGCGCATAATCAATTTAAGGCTATCCACCCACTTCCCCGAATCTTTTCTGAGGTCAGTCTGTTTCTGGGTGCTTGTGATAAGATACTTTTCATTAAAAATACATTTGCTTAGTTTTGTTTAACAAAATTAACAATTAAACACAAAACTTAACCTCCGGCGGTTCAAACAACGATCGGCGCGTCCGACAGCCACAACGACGGAGGAGAGGGAGTGGAAAGCCAATTGGGAGAGTCGTAATTTTGCCGCAATTCAGGCCGCAAAACAAGCGCCTCGAGCCCGCAAATAAGATCTGAAATTCTGTTGTTTTGGGAGTTTTAAGAGATGGTTGTCAGTTTTATGAACGTGCGAATTTTAGAGAGCATGACCGATGCTTTTTTTGTCTTGGATAAAAAGTGGAGATTTATATCCCTCAATTCAGTGGCAGAAAAGTTATTCGGGAAGAGTAGAGCATTTTTACTGAATCGTTGTATTTGGGAAGAATTCCCCGACCTGAGCGGTTCGATTTTCGAGCAGGAATATCGGCGAGCGCTGGAACAACAGGTCGCCGCGAATTTTGAAGCCTTTTTTCCCGTGGGCAAAATTTGGGTGGAAACCCGTCTCGACCCTCACCAAGATGGCGTTTCGATTTATTTGCGCAATATTTCCGAACGGAAAAGTGTTGAAGCAGACTTATTGGAACAATCGCGCCTGTCCCGCTTGGAAGCAAAAGTGAGTCGCTTTTTAGTTCGCAATCATTCCATTCCCGAAAGCCTGCAATATTGTACCGACGCGATCGCGGAAAATCTCGATATTACCGTCGCCGCCATTTGGCTGTACAATCGCCAGCGCAATTGCCTCGAGCTACAGGGCTCGCGACTGAATCCCGATACGCCCCCCGCGATTATCAACTCCGAATTGCTGAGTCAGCCGGAACTGCCCCTAGATGGCTCGATTATCGGCGCGATCGCCAGCAATCGCGAACCCATTTACGATCTGGTCTTTCCCCCCTTTGGCGACGCGATGGGGAAAATTCAGCGCAAATTGGGAGATATTCGCAGCGATCCCCTCTTTTGCAATCTCGATGCCCAGCAGACTTCAAGAAGCGCCAAGCTTTATTTTATCGGCTATCCCTTGGTTTTAGAAGATCGATTGATTGGAGTGCTTGCCGCTTGGAGCGATCGCCCGTTCAGCAATTCCTTGCGGGAAGGATTGGCCACCCTCACCGATAACTTAGCGATCGATATCGATCGCTGTCAAGCCAAAAGCGCCCTCGCCTCCCGTCGGGAAGCCCTCCTCTTTCGCCTGGCCAACCAAATTCGCAACTCCCTCGATTTAGATACGATCCTACAAACCGCCGTGCGGGAAATCCGCCACCTTTTGAACGTGGATTGTTGCAGTTACCTGTGGTGTTGGGGGGATATCGATCGCCCTCCCAGTTTGAGCGTCAGCCACGAAGCCGAAAGCGAAACTTATCAAACCCGAGGCATTCGCACTTGCCCTTCCGAACAATTAACATTTTTGGCCCGACAGATCCAGCAGTTAAAAACCCTCCGCATCGAAGATGTTTCTCGAGCCGACCTTCCCCATCTCGACTCGGGGGAATGCGAGACCCTCATGACACTGCTGGGGGAGATGGAGATCCAATCCTTGTTATTAATCCCTTTGAAAACGCGCTCGGGACATCTCGGGGCGATCGCTTGTTACCAAGAGCAAAACGTGCGTCGGTGGAAGGATTCCGAGATCGAACTCCTGCGGGGGGTCGTGGATCAATTGGCCCTGGCGATCGATCAAGCGGAATTATTCGCACAAACCCGCGCTACGGCTTTAGCCGCACAAACCCAGGCACGAGAACTCGAACTCGCCATGGCCGAACTCCAACACACTCAAACCCAGTTGATTCAAACCGAAAAAATGTCCAGTTTGGGACAAATGATTGCCGGAATTGCCCACGAAATCAATAATCCCGTCAACTTCATTTCCGGAAATTTGAGTTATAGCAACGATTACGTCCAAGAGATTCTCGAACTGCTCGAACTTTATCAAAAAAACTATCCTCACCCTAGCGAGGATATTCGCGAATTTGCCGAAGCGATCGATCTCGGCTTTATTTTAGAAGATTTACCCAAAACTCTATCATCGATGCAAGTTGGGGCGGAACGCATTCGCAACATCGTTCTGTCTTTAAAGAATTTCTCTCGGTTAGATCAAGCAGAAATGAAAGCCGTTGATATTCATGAAGGGATTGACAATACTCTCCTGATTTTGCAACATCGCTTGAAAGCCAAAGGAAGCCGTCCCGAAATTCGCGTGGACAAACAATATGGGGATTTACCGGAAGTTGAGTGTTATGCCGGACAATTGAATCAAGTTTTCATGAATATTCTCAGTAATGGGATCGATGCTTTGGTGGAAGCTTCCCCCCCTCATTCTCTGACCATTACAACGGAATTGGAAATGGGGAACGAAGACTCAGATAAAACAGACGGGAATGCAGTGATTCGGATTAAAGATAATGGCCCGGGCATGGAGAAAGAAACCCACGCTCATATTTTCGATCCCTTCTTTACCACAAAACCCGTGGGGAAAGGAACGGGATTGGGGTTAGCCATCAGTTATGACATTATTGTTAAAAAACATCGCGGTCGGCTCTCCTGTCATTCCGCGATCGGGGCAGGAACGGAATTTTGTATTTCGATCCCGATCGCTCAGCCGGAACAAAGGCATTAAATTCAGTTAACCCCATGCAAAATTATCAATTGATCACAAAATCGATCGCGAGGGGATCGTCTAACTTTTGCGTGCTGGTTGCCAGCAGAAAGGACAGATATTGTTGCACGCGCTTTCCTTGTTTGGGATTGAGATGATAGCGGGGGAGTTGAGCCGTAAACAGAGGCGCAGAGGCGATCGCGGGATAAGGGATAAATTGCCGAGATTGGTCGGTCATGCGCCCTCGGGCGGCAGCCGAGGGAATCAATCCCTCGGGCAATTCTCCGGCTAAAAAAGGAAGAATGCGCCAGGAACAAGCACGAGGAATGCCGCGACGTTCGAGGGATTTCACGATCTGTTCTAAGGTGAGAGAATCGTCTCTCGCAGCCCGCAGCAATTCCGCGAGGAGAAAATAATCGCTATACTGATGGCGCAAGCGATCGAGCATCTGAGGAAATAAGGGCAAGCGAGAAAGTCCCGTCGCGATTGAGGTGTTGTTATTGTTGTCATTTTGTAGGGGAACGATCTCCCCTCGGGGAAACTTAAGAGATAATCGAGATTGTAAAAAGGGTAAAACCCGAGCGAACATTTCGCCCCGGCAAAACACCCGAGCGATCGCGTCGGAATGCCAACCTTTTTGACTGAGCAATTCATTAATTTGACGATTTAATTGTTCCCATAGGGGGAGAAGAATCTTTTCTTCTAATGCCGATCGCGTCGCCCCCCATTCCTGATGGCCGAGAAAAGTAGAAAAGGCGGCTTGTTTTTGCAAAATTAAGAACGTTCGTTTTGCCGTTTCTAAGAGGGAATGTCCTTCGGAAAAATTTTCTAAGGCTGCCGTTGCGCGATCGCGTTTGGGGCGATCGGGTTCTCCGGGTTGGGGAATCTCCAAATTTAAAGATTGTAAAAATTCTTGTTCGGGTAACCACTGAGGATAAAGCAACTGAAAAAAAATATCGTAATCGAGATCGATTTGCCCGTACTCGAAGGCGCGCAATGCCCAATCCTCATGTTTGAGGCTCTCCAACGGCACATTTTCCACCAACGCCAATTCTGTCGTTATCATTCCCCCCTGTAAGATCAAAATCCCCTGCCTTTCCCCGATCTCTGATAACTGATGACTGGTGACTGGTGACTGGTGACTGATAACTGATAAGCCAATCGCGATCGCTTCTTCGAGGAAAAAAATGCGATCGGGGGTCTCAACCAATTGCGCCCCTAAAATCGCTTCTCGCAGGTTAAAACGGTAGGTATCGCCCCAAGACGCAGAACAATTCAAGATAATGCCTTCCAGAGCCAATAAAGCCTCTTTCAGACGATTTTCCGATAACGCGACCGCTCTCACGCGATAGGAGGTGGGTTGGCTGGGATTGAAAGTTTCTAACAAGGCTTGCAAGGCTTTTTGCAACTGGTGTAGGGAAAAACCTCGGCCTCCCGCACCGCGAAACTGAGGTTGCCATTGACGGGACTGGCGATCGTAACAAGGAATCGCCCAATGAAAATAAGGTGGGAGAGGGACGATTTCGTTTGAGGAAGATGCCGAAGAGAGACTTTCTGTTTCGCGTTCCTCAATCGACCATCCAATGGGTAACACAAAAGAACGAAATTCGGGGATATCCCTCGATTTTGCCGAAGCGGAATCCGAGAGTAACCAGTAAAGGGAATACGCTTGATGTTGCCGACAATCGTGCAGAATTGCGGCAATCCCAAAAGCATTAAAGTCAATCCCCAAATACCAAGAGTGAGTCATTTCAGTGAATAGGGAGTAGGGATCGGGTTAAGGTTTTCTTTTGTTCCGTTGCTTTTCCGAAGATTTGGGCATTTCGCTCCAAGGATCGGTAACAATCTCCGTCACCGATCGCTCGGTATTCTCGCTCGCATTGGATGGTTGTACGGATTGGGAGGGAGAGGATTCTTCCCGAGGGACTTCCGGATTGTCCCACAGATCTTCATGGGATGAGAACGTCTCTTCTGTTTTGGGAGAACGCAAAACGGGCACTGGATTTTGCCCTCTCCCCACACCCGTCAAAACGGGTTGAGAAGGGAGCGATTCAACATCGTCATCTACCACGATTTCTAATTCTTGTTGTTGGTTATTTGTTATTTGTTGTTGGTTATTTGTTATTTGTTGTTGGTTATTTGTTATTTGTTGTTGGTTGTTGGGTTCCTGACTGGTGACTGGTGACTGGTGACGGGTGACTGATTCACTGGTGACTGGTAAGTGTTCCCAATGCAAATCTGTGAGAGAACTCACGATCGCGAAGGGAGGAACCGAGAGGGTTTCGGCATCCTCGGCGATCGCGCTTTCGCTCAGTATCCAATCTTCATCTTCTTCGCTAATGATTTCTTCTTCAAAGGCGTCCTCGAAGGATTCATCAACCTCCATGACTGCATCGATTTCGGGAACATCGAGATGAATTTCTCCCTCTTCTCTGGTCAAACTGGCAATTTCTTCTTCCTTCTCCTCTTCAACCCCGAGGGGAGAGGGAGCAGAGCTAGCGATCGCTTCGATGGGAGATGAAGGTTCTTCCCGTGCTTCGCGAGTCTCGGTTTCCGCTTCTTCCCGGGTTTCCTCAAGTTCTGCGGGGGAGAAGTCAATCTCTGAAACCGAGCGATTTCCTTCAAAATTGACTAAATCTTCGCTCAGGGTTTTCAATTGTCCGGAGTCGAGCAGTTGTCCGAGATCCGTTTGCGGTTGGGGTTTAACTTCTTCGGTCGCCAATAAGGTTTCCCCGGCTGCAACCGAGATGCCCTCTTCTTCAATAACCTCTTCTTCCGACTCCGATCGCTCGGATTTTTCATCTAAGAGCTCTGTCAGAGAGGCAATGGTCTCGCCGACAATCTCATCTAAAGTTTGCGAGTCAGCTTCTGGGACTTCCTTTTCGGGGGGTTTCTTTTCTTCGTCTGGGGGAAGGACTTCTTCAAGAGGAACGGCGATCGCTTCCTCCTGCGGTTCGCCAAAGAGTTCCACCTCGACGGGGAGGGAGGGGGTATCGGATACGGGAGAGAGCAACTCCGGGTGTTCCGGAGTCAAGGCCGGATCCGCCAATCCGTCAAATAAAGCGCGAACCGGGGCATCCTCCGCCGATAGCGGCTCTAAATCCGTCTCTTTGAGGGTCAGGACGATGGGGGAAGACTCTTCTCCTTCATTCATCAACTCGTCGGAATGAAACAGATGTTCGTCCCACGCTTCCCACGCCTCGAGCCCGTCATCGCCCTCCACCTCTGGGGCCAGATCGACCCGAAACAGGGCATCTACTGCGTCTAGCCCTTCATTTTCCTCATCTAGCTCCCACTCTCCCGCAGAGCCTCGTGGAGTGGGTGAAGGGGGAATTTCCATCCCGGCAAAGGGAAACATCGCTATGTCGCCGGTTTGCACGTCCTCGATCGCCTCGCTTTCCAAGGAGGAGGGTTCTTCGAGAGGGCGATCGAGGAGCAAATCCCCGATATCTTCCTCAAGAGAAGTTGCCCCGGCTGCCATTTCGGGATTGAGACGCTGCAGATAAGCGGCCAGAAACGCTTTCCCTTGTCGTCCCAGTTCGTGCATTTGCTCGAGACCCCGGGACAGAGACTTCTGATAGCTTTGCATATCCCCCTCTAGCGACTCGAAAACCTTGTGAAACGTGCGATCGAGGTTGAGAACGAGGATATCCGCCTGTTGCTGGAGCGAGCGCAATTTTTGCAGGCGATCGAGATGTTTGAGAGGGGTGAGGGCAGTTGTTCCATAATCCTCCCCCTGAAGTTGCCATAACTGATCTTCAAACTTTTCGATACAGAGGGCTAATTCGTGTTGGAGTGCCGTGCTGCAACGCCCGAGCAGAATTTGCAAGAAATCCGACATTAACTGTAAGTGCTGCCCCTCTAAAGCACGAATATCTTGCAAGAGAGATTCGCGCTGCTGTTGCAGTCCTTCGACCTCCATTTGCAGGGGATGCAGCCAATCTTGCCGTCGAACGTTTAATTGCGCCATCACCGCATCGGCGATCGCACTTGCCGTCTCTTGTTCTTCCCCCGACAGTTGAGGGGAATCGGAGGGGGTCGTTTCGATTTGGCCGCGCAAATCGAGCAAATACCAGCGAACCTTCTCCAGCACCTCCCGTTGTTTGTCGGCCCCGATTCGGTCTTCCTCAGTCAACGACTCGGGGGCGGTCTCGGCCCGCTCCGAATGCCGAGGGAGAACCCCGTCAATTTCGGCGATAAGCGCTTGAATATCGTTGTATGAAATCACCGCAAGTCCTTAGATTAAACCGCTCACAGCACCCCAATTGCGAATTGAGAGCGAGGGATGGCGAATCGCATTCGCCTATCCCATCGCTCTGTTGCGAATTGGTTTCGGCATTTTGCTTTTTTATGCTACTCTTCTTATAGCTCTCTGCGCTACATCCCCCCTGAAAAAGTCGCGAGCCCGTGACGGGATTGACCGCCGCGATCGCAAAGAAAGTTAACGTCAATCGGGAATATCTCCAAAAAAATGGGGGAATTTTCAAATTTTGGCCAAACGACCGCGCAATTAGCGCATAATAACTTGTGAACGTTCCCGATCGCCTCGCCCTCGGGCGGAAGATGGAAACGTTGGCGCTTGTTCAACTCTTGCCTCATGGACGGAAACTCCCGCGAACTCAACCCCGATATTCAAGAGCTTATCGCAGCAGCTCCTTTCTTCAAAGGACTGCCGGAGGATGCCCTCGATAAGCTCACCCATCATGCTGTCATCCGCAGTCATCCTCCCAACCAAGTGATTCTTTTGGAAAATGATTGGGGGGGGTCGGTGTATTTTATTGTGGATGGTTGGGTCAAAATCCGCACCTACAACCTTGATGGCAAAGAAGTCACCCTCAATATTATCGGTAAAGGAGAAATATTCGGCGAGATGGCCGCTTTGGAAGAAGTGCCGCGATCGACGGATGTAATTACCTTAACCACGACAAAAATTAGTAGCGTCCCGGCGCAAGATTTTGTGACGTTAATTACCTCAGAACCCTTAGCTGGCGTTCGTTTGGCGCAATTAATGGCGACCCGCTTGCGTCAAGTCAATCGTCGCTTGCGGCTCCGAGAAGCAGATAGTATGTCTCGGGTTTCTGACACCCTGTTATTTTTGGCAGAAGGACAGGGAAAGGAAGGCAAGCAAGGGATTGAAATTCCCAACCTTCCCCACCGGGAGTTAAGCAGTTTGAGCGGTTTGGCTCGGGAAACCGTTACTCGGGTTCTCACCAAATTGGAGAAAAAAGGTTTAATTCATCGCGAACACGATATTCTCCGCATTCCCGACAAGCAAAAACTAGAAAAAACGATTAATTAAGTAATAGGTAATAGGTAATGGGTAATGGGTAATGGTTAAAAACTTTTTTGTGTTTCTCATTCCCCATTGATAATTGTTCATTGATAATTGTTCATTGATAGAATGGATGAAACGAATTGGGTTGATGCAGGAGAGGAAACACGGGATGTGTCGGTGAAGGAGGAAGAATCACCTCAAATTCGATTTCGAGGCGATCGCGGGGCTTCTCTGGTGATGGTGGAAACTGCCTTTTTGGCCAGTGCGGCGAGTTTGATTTGGCTGATTAATTATTATTTTCCCCTCGGTCCTGTTTTGCAACTGCTTTATCCGATTCCCATTGCTTTAGTGTATTTGCGTCGGGGAAATCGTGCGGCTTGGATGGGAGTGCTGATTTCAGGATTATTACTTTCGGTTTTGATGGGACCGACCCGCAGTATTATGTACACGATTCCTTATGGCATCATGGGGGTGCAATTGGGGGCGATTTGGAAGCGGGGAGGGAGTTGGTATTTTTCAATTTTGTTGGGGACGATTTTAGGAACATTTGGTTCTTTTTTTCGCATTGTTTTAATTTCCATTTTCCTCGGAGAAAATTTCTGGCTTTATATCATTAACCAAATTACAAGCTGGTTAAATGGGTTGTTTATCTGGTTGGGAATTTTGGTACAGCCCAATATTGGTTTAATTCAAGCGATCGCGTTTGCTTTGCTCGTCCTCAACAGTATTCTCTATCTTTTTGCGGTTCATTTGGTGGCGTTATTACTGTTCGATCGCCTGAAAAATCCCATTCCTCGCCCTCCCTACTGGATTCAAGTCTTATTCGAGTACGATTATTAGGTTTCAAAGTGTTCAATGATAGAAGCAATCCCTGACCATGGAGTGGGGATAAGGGATAGAGGTTTTTGTATAAAGTTTTGTAAATAAAACGCAAAAAATGAACGAGCTGCCTCGATAGCTAAAAGAGAACCCTTGTCCATTCATACTCGTCGATCGCGGTGATGAGCGAACCTCAAGACTATCCCGAACGCATTGCCGAAATCTGTCGGCATCCTCAAGGCAGTCCTGCCTAC
Organism: Spirulina sp.; assembly: GCA_051439525.1. Taxonomy (GTDB): domain Bacteria; phylum Cyanobacteriota; class Cyanobacteriia; order Cyanobacteriales; family Spirulinaceae; genus CCY15215. The sequence goes on from JBFRWJ010000033.1 coordinate 20,278, forward strand.
AATCGCGGTATGACGCGCTTGATTCAGTCGGTCCTGCGATCGGGTAAATTGTGGCAGGAAGCGACAGACTATTATGCAGACGCATTGCAAAAAACCTTGCTCTTTTTGAGTCAGAATTTGTGCGGTGCTTACGATCCGAATCGCGGTTCCCTCGCGACTTGGATGAACTCGCATTTAAAATGGCGCTTGCACGATTATCGCCTCGAACGACAGCAAGAGAAACAAAACACTGTTTCCCCGGTGTCTCCATTGACTGGAGACACCTTCTTAAATTGGCTGGAAAACTTTCCCGCACCTCCCGATGTACCGCCGATTTGGGAAGATACCCTGCATTGGGCGCAAACCGATCCCGACGGAAGCCTGCAAACCCTTCACATTCGCGATCGCCCGGATTTAACCGCTCAAGTTTTGATTTTACGCCGCCTTCCCCCCGAAACGGATTGGAAAACTCTCGAAGCGGAGTTTGATTGCTCCTATTCAACCCTCGCCAGTTTTTATCAACGCCAATGCAAACCCTTATTGCGAAATTTTGCTAAATCTCAAGGATATATAGAGTAGAGA